>JADFXK010000350.1 GCA_015233625.1 Deltaproteobacteria bacterium
ATAGTCGAGTTCATGGATCATGTCTTGCCGGGTTTGATCGACCCCAACCTGGCCGGGATGGTTCAGAAAAAGCTTCAGGATGAAGGCGTCACCTGTCTGCTGGGAGAGCGAGTCCAGGCCATCGAAGGGCAGGGCAGGGTAACCGGAGTAGTCACCGACAAAAGGAAGATTGAGGCCGACCTGGTCATCATGGCTGTCGGGGCCAGGCCCAACATAGATCTGGCCCGGGAGGCGGGGCTGGCCATTACCCCCGGCGGGGCCATTGAGGTGAACAACCATCTCCAGACTTCTGATCCGGATATTTTTGCCGGCGGAGATTGCGTCGAAAACCGGCACTTAATTACTGGCAAGCAGGTATATTTACCCCTGGGCTCACTGGCCAACCGTCACGGCCGGGTGATTGGCTCCAATCTGGCCGGTCTTTCAGCCACCTTTGACGGGGTCGTGGGAAATCTGATCATTAAGGTTTTCGATCATGCCGTGGCAGGAGCCGGTTTGACCCTGTCCCGGGCCAGGGCGGCTGGATTCGATGCCGTCAGTGCCTTTGTTGTTCAGGGCGACCGGGCTCACTTCTACCCGGAGATGGAATTCATCTACTTAGAGCTGGTCGTGGATAGAGCCACGTCCCGTGTGTTGGGTATCCAGGGCCTGAGTTCAAATGGTCAGGGATTGGCCGCCCGGGTGGATGCGGTGGCCGCTATCTTAAAATATCAGCCGACTATAGCCGATATCAGTAACTTGGAGGTGGCCTATTCGCCGCCCTTTGCCTCGGCCATGGACATTGTCAATGCCCTGGCCAATGCCGCCGAAAACATTTTGGCGGGTCTTAACCGGGTCATTGAAGTAGATGAATTTGACCGGGTATTCGCTTCCGGCCAGTCGGATGAAGCCATCGTCCTTGATGTTCGGGGCTGGGGAAATGCGGAACCATACGTGAAGAAGTATCCTGATCGATGGGTCAATATCCCTCAAGAACAGTTGTCGACCAGAGTCAATGAAGTGCCCCGAGACAAGCGGCTGGTCCTGGTGTGCAACTCCGGCGCCAGGTCCTATGAAGCTCAGATCACTTTGAATAAAGCAGGAGTGAGCAATACCTGTAATCTTCAGGGAGGCGTGGCCGCTATTAAGAAATGGGGTCTGGATTTGCTGGGCGAGAGGCCGGGAGAGGATAGTTCCGGCCATTAAACATCGGTTGCCGGTTACCCGTTGCTGGTTGCCGGTTGCTTGTTACGTGTTGCGGGTTACGTGTTGCGGGGTGCGTGTTGGAGGTCTAAAATGACCATGTCCAATAGCTCGATGGCTCCCCATTAGGTTTAGTCCCCAGGCTAATATCAAAACCCAAAAAACTGGAATTTATCCTATTAAAACAAACCCAAAAAAATGATAATAAGTAACGAGTACCACAACGCGCAACTCGCAACCAGTAACCCGACTAACAGCAACCAGCGCTTCCGCAGGTTGGGATCCCTTTTCCTTTTAGCCAGGTCTTGAGCACGTAAGCGGCGCAACCCACTCCCGGATTGACGGTGATGGCCTTGACCGAACAGTTGACGGCGCAGGCACCGCATTCCATGCACCCATCAATATCCACGATTTTTGCCTTGCCCTCGGTCACTAAAAAAACTCCATGGGGACAGACCAGGCTGCATTCACCGCAGCCGACGCAGGCCGCAGTATCCAACACAAGAGTTGACGTCCCCGGCAGGTACCTGAAAGTTTCCACGTGGTTATTCTCCTCAGATGAAATAGAACTTCAAATGGTCACCGTTTACGCGTTGCAAAACCAGGCAGTTACGGTTGCTTACGATGACAACCAGAAACAACCAACGAGCCACCAGTAACCAGCAACTGGCTTCTTAAGAGCGCAAATATGGCCGTGTTGAGCTGGTTAGGCAAATACTCCCGTAATCATCCAGATGGCCACGGCCACTCCGAGAGCGATCATCTGTCTGGGAATGGCTTCGCGCATCTCTTTTTCCACCCCCGAAGGCGAGGTGAATGGGGTAGATCCGGTAAAATTCATGGCCAGGAACGAACTGATGGCGGTCACGAAAATAAGTAAGGCCAGGCTGGCCATAGCTCCTGCTTGGCCCCACCACATCCAGGCCGCCAGGACACCGCCAAAGAATCCGACCAGGGCCCCTTTGTAATAAAAAGCCGGACCCGGAAGTAAGGGCAGAAGGATCGGAACCACCACCGCGCCGGAGACGATGCCGATAAGTAACGCCGATGCGGCCATAATGCCGCGCGAAAATGCGGCGGAAAAGGAGAAGAACCCCGGGCTTATCCCGGAGATCAAAAGAATCGCAGCCAAAGCATACAAAGCCGGCTTGCGCAGCAGATAAAGCTCCACCGGGATGAGTTCTAACCGTTCTGCAGTGGTAAAGGTGACCTGGCGCATGGACTGGTCGGCCTGCATTCCGGCGGAGAGGAATTTCTTGACGTCGTTGGCCCGGATCGGTCCCCAAATTACCTTGAAGCCACACCATTTTTTGACCAGGTGGGACGAGACCCCCGTCGCTGCCAACTGGGGCAGAATCAGTTCCTTATGCTTAACTATATTATGCAGACCAGACATCTTCACCCGGGTGATTACTTCCTCGGTGGAGAAAAGCTTCTTTCCGGCGGCACACCAGACATTAATCCCCCGGGTGTCCAGAACCAGTATCCAGGCGTTAAGTCCGTCCAACTCCTTCCGCAAGGAATCAAAAGTCAATTTGTAATTGGCTGTGACCAGAACGGGTGAATCCTGATCCGGATCGCCGACGCAGTACAGCCCAGGAGAAATCTTGTAGTTGTCCCTGGCCCCGCCCAGTCTGGCCATGATGGTCCCGTGGATATCCGACTTATCGAGGACGGTCGTGACCTTGGGGACTTGACCCACGGGAGTGCTGATAAACTTATCCACAAAGCTCCAGAGTTGATAACCCGGCCGTTCCAGGTGACTGCTCGGCGGTGGCGGAGCATACCCGCAGCACGATTCCACCGGATCGGCCGAAGGGGAGCCTGTCTCTTGAGAGAGCGGCTCGGTCATCAGAGACTTCAGAATCTGGTCTACTTTTTGCATCTGGTCAGGTGAAGTGGTGGGACCACAACAGGTCTTTTCTTGGGACGGGGCGTTTGCTGCGCCGCAACAAGAATGTCCCTGGTCCGGTACCTTCACCATGGGCTGGAGCTCGGTCTGCAATCCTAACAGGATAGGGGCCGAGCCGGGGTTGGTTTGATTGTCTTTGGAATCGTTTGGTCCATTCATTGGCTCTTTACCTCAATGGTTATAAGAGGGATAATCCTGATGATGCCGGCAAGCTTACTGGTATTACCTCATAAATATATTTAGCGGTCCTTACATTTGATTAATTTAGTTACACGACCCGGCCCGTGGGATCAACTCACCGGACAAGATTAATTCCATATGCAAATTTCTTAAAATAACCATAAAATCTTGTAAATGGTTAAACGTAACGGAACCAGGGTGGTTTTAAACGACAACCGGTTAGACATCTAAAGTGTCTCCCTCCACCGCGGCTTCTATCTGCAACTTATCGCCTCCCCGGTCTCGGGCGATCTCCCGGGCGATCACAACCAGGCGGTCCATCTGCTCATCCGTCCGGTTGGGGTCGTGGTGAAACAATGACAGCCTCTTAACCCCGGCCGCGATAGCCAGATCAATAACACTGGTCACGTCTGAATGCCCCCACCCTCGATGCGCCGCGATTTCTTCGGTGAGATACTGACAATCGTGGATCAACAGGTCGGCTCCGCTACAAAAATCCGCATAATCCGCCGGAGTGCGCCCCGGCCAGGCGTCTTGACGTAGTTCGTTGTCGGTCAAGAAAACCATAGACAGACCGTCTTCAGTGAAACGCATACCCATCCCGCCCTGGGGATGCTGCAGTTCTATGGCCCTGATGGATGTGTTTCCGATGGTCATGAAACCCGTGGCCAGGTAATCATGAAAGATAATTTTAGAGGGAAGATCGTCGAACTTGACCGGGAAAAAACCATCCCCCATTTTATTGTCAAAGGTGGCCTTAATCCCCTTGTAACTGCGGAGGCAACCATGGATCCGAATCACCGTTGAGGGCAAATAGATTGGCCTAAAGAAGGGGAATCCCATGATATGATCCCAATGGATGTGGGTTACGAACATATCAAGGTCCAACGGCTCTCCCGATTGATTAAGCATATCGCCCAACGACCGGATGCCTGTTCCGGCGTCGATGATCAAGCGATGTCCTGACTGGAGTTCCAGAACCACGCATGTGGTATTGCCTCCGTATCGAATCGTCTCCCTGCCTGGGACCGGGATGGAACCTCTAGTTCCCCAAAAAGTGACTTTCATCAAGGCCTCGTAAAGTAGGTAAGAGCTGATCGGTTGAAATTAGCCGGCGGTTATTTATCGGAGCTTCTACATCTATTATTAACCTGGTGATAGTCACTCGTTATTTAGCCGCTAATCCTTTTACTACTTTTGTTTGGTTGTGTCAATCAGTTTCAATAAAGAGTTGCGGATGGTTACCCCTGCCAATTCAAGTCCTCCAAACCGAAAATTATTGAAAATGTTAAGTCAAAAAGGATAACCGGATCGTCCAATGCCAGAAGTTTTTTTATTGAAATGGGTTAGGGGCTGTGCTAAATTTTAGTTATCGCGTCGGATGTCGACATGGCCGTCGGCCTGGCTGACCTGATGCGCCAACAACCCATTTCAAACTGAACGTC
>JADFXK010000351.1 GCA_015233625.1 Deltaproteobacteria bacterium
ATGGGGTGATCCGAATCGCCTTCAGTGTTGATAATCTTACCCGTGGCCGTATCCGTCTGGACGATTTGGCCGCACCCCACCGCGCAGTAGGGGCAGATGGATGTCGTCTCTTTAACGGACATGGTCTCCAACCCGGCGGCATAGGATTTGATCGGCAGGACGTCGAACCCCAGCCCAGCCAGGGCGCCGAGGGCGGAGGCCATCCCGGAGATCTTTAGGAACTCCCGGCGAGTAACGTGCATAGACTCCTCCTTACTGAAAATTGCTGGCAGTTATTTTTGGCCGCGGTCAGACGCGGCGGAGGTATGGATTTGAAGAGAAGAATTTTGAGGCCAAGCAAGTTAGACTTGACCCTGAATAGTTGTGGTGCGAAGTGGTTATAATCTATCATTGTCTGGCGGCACTGGCCGGCCATCGGAACACCAGGCAAGCAGCCCTGAGCCATCCGGTGAGCTTACTCCGGGCCGAATTGTTGACCACCGCGACGGCCCGGTTGCCAATTTTTCTATATCACCTTTCCATCAGCTAAGCAATTAAAAAATATCACAAAGTGATAGATCAAAATTGACACAACTACGTCGGAAAGCAAAACCGAATTGACATGAACGTGGGAGTTAAACAACGAGGGACAAAGTTGGCGGGATAAGGGGCTGGGCCATCGCGCCCGATGACTGCTCTTATCTGGGATGTGTATTATTTTGCGGAAAATTCAGACTAAAGAAAAATAAGAATAAGCCGATAAGAAAGATAGGAATAGTCCGAATACGGATTATCCCTTGTTTCAGTCTATCCATCTTATGCTAAAAGGAGGGTTCACCATGTCTATTAACTCAATTTCTTCAGGTAATCCGGCACCTCTACAGTCGGCGCAGCCCCTGGCCAAGCCCAGTGAAACCAAACCAGGCGGGCCGGCCGTAAATAATGACCACGATGGCGACGACGGTGCCGCGGCCCAGGCCGCTTCTCAGCCATCTGCCAATATGAAAGGTCAGGCCGTGGGCGCCTTAATCAACGCCTTGGCCTAACCCCATCCTCTTACCGTGGCGTCGGGCAGTGGAGCCTGGTTGGCTACGTCGGCAATTGCACTTTTCGGGATCGAAACCGGAGTTCTATCATCAACCGTCCGGGCAATGCCTCTCTTGGGGCGAAGGCCCAAACCAAAAAACAACTGGGGGGGACGGCCCAATGCTGTTGAATTTAGCACATGGCCTGACCATCTTCGGGTGTGATAAGATTCCTCACATTCGTTCGGAATGACAAATTTAGATCGTCATTCCAGATGGTCTACTTCCCTGTCATTTCGAGCGAAGCGAGAAATCTTAACGTAGTTGCTTAATTCAACGGCATTGGGGGGACGGCCCCCCCTGCTCGCCGCGTCAAATAACCAAATAACCAAAGCGTCTATTGTCCCCCCCGAACTGGCCAAACGTAGCAGATATCGGTCTTATAGCTGTGGTAGACGTAGCCATCGTGCAGGCCGATGCCCCACGCGTAGTTCGGGCTGCCGGCGTACGTAGTACTCGACCAATAGTAGCTCGACTGGACGCCGGTAAAAAGATACGGGCTGGAAGAGCGGATGGCCTCCTTCCCGGTCGTGAGGGCCACTAGTTCATCTTTTGTAGGCACACGCCACTGACCTGTTTGTGAGCAGTCGGTCAGCGAGGCCGGATTTCCAGTTCTAACCTGAGCCGCTCGATTAGCAGCGCCGGACCAATCATGCTGACCGCCCCAAGCCGCGTCTTGCAGCCAGATCAATCCTGTGGTTGTATCGGTCACGGTGCCGTTATTATTATTATGCCACCGCCCGAGGGGACTTGTCTCACCGGGAAATGGCGGCCGCGAGGCCGGAAGCTCCCCCGCGTAGGCAGCGACGGTCGAATAACAAAATAGACAACCCATCATAAAAACGGCCAATAAATAGAACGATACTCTTCCTCTTATAATCATGGGGATACCCTCCAAATGTGTTTAGTTGTTTTGCGGGAACCGAGTTACGACAAGACCATCACAGTCAAGGGCTACCGATTACCTTTATTGAGGTTGAAAATATCATTCAATGGAGTATTCGCAGACTCATCGCTGGCCGGGCAAGCTTGGATTGTAATGGAATGGGGCGGGTCATAAATATTGCCACTGGCGTCCACCGCCCAAGAAATCCCAGTTGCGGTCCAGGGGGTGTTTTGGTTGGTGTTTCGGTCGATAACGTAGAAACGCGATCCCCAATTGTTTCGGTAAACTATTGTAAAATGAATTTTACTGGTTGAGGATTCAATGAATCCGTCCATAGCGCCGGGAAAGGCGTCCTGGGAGGCCGTAGGATTAACAACTGTGCCTCGGATTGTGGCATAGGTCGCTCCTGCAGGTTGTTCCACGATGAAATTATACTTAGTGTCGAGGTAGGACTTGTCGAAGACGCAACCCGTCGAAGCACCTCCGGCCTGACAAACAGGCAGAAACAGACCGCAAACAAACAAAAATACGCTTAGGACCAAGATACTTTTTTTCATACTTTTCCCCTCCATTATTGAGAATGTGATTTATGATTGGTTCTGCCATCGCAACAAGATAAAAGCAAAAAACATGCCAGTCGCTCAACTTAGCTAACTAAGCCAAAACAATCATTTTTTAAATTCGGTGCCAACTCAGATGATGCCGACTGCCAACTTGATTGATGCCAACCTGCCAATCCTGGTGGGCACTCCGCCCGACTGAGGTGGTCCTTCGGTCTAGTCCAGATCTGGATACAATCGCTTGGCACAATCGGGACAAATGCCATGGGTGAACTGGGCCTCCGAGTGTTTTCGGATATATGATTCAATCTGAGTCCAATAACCTTGATCATCTCGAATCTTTTTGCAAGCGGCGCAAATCGGGAGCAGACCGCTGAGCAACTTGACTTTGTTCAAGGCATCCTGCAATTCCCCCACCAGCCTTTCCCGCTCTTCCTCCGCCTCCATCTCCTTAGACACGTCGGTCAAACAACCCAGTGACAGGCAAACGGCATCCTGCGGGAATATTTCTATAACCGCCCTATCTTTCAGCCAATAGTACCCGATGTCGGTGTTGATCTTATAAACAGCCTCAACCATACCTTTTCGCTCACCTTCCGCTCGCAGCGCGTCCCTGGCCTCGGCCAACTCCTCCCGGCCAATTGTCTCTGTTCTGACCCCCGGCTCATCATCATAATGGCAGTAGACCCGTCGCTCGACCACGCAATCACGTAATGTCCGGGCCAACTCGGGACAGGCCAGATGCAACAAATCCGTCAGTTGCTTGCCTGGATATTCATACCAGATGCGGCTGTCGCCTTCCTTCCAGGCCGATAGATACGGGGTGGCCGGATTGCCCGTGTCCTCAAACCGTCGGTAACAGGTGATCAACTCCCTCACTCGACTCTTCAGTTGGTCAGTGTAATCACCATGCAGTATCTGACCACAGTATTCTTTATGCCCGGCCCCCAGGTCGGATTGCTGACAATCCATTGAAATAGCTCCTCTATAGTTTGTAAACCAGCGTCAATTTTCATCTTGGCAGTCATCATTATTGCCGGCGTATCGGCTTCATTCGGTCTGACGGTTCATTAAGTGTGTCTGGCTGACTTCTGATCTGTTGTTGGCAGCTTTGTGCTCTTCTGGGAAAATAGCAATAAGCATGCCCATCAACACCAGTGTTGGAGTAGTCTTTTCATAATGGTTGGTTCCGAGATCGATTGGCATCATATCAGTCTGAAGAGACTGTGGCAAGGGCAGAGGTTTCCCTGGCAGCAATTCTAATTTTGACAGGATTAACAAGATTAACAGAATTTATGGGTCATGATAATCCTGACAATCCTGTTAATCCTGTCCGAAAAAGAGATGGGCAGGAATCCAAATTTAGAATTGCTGGTTTCCCGGCCTGGATTGTCGGTAATTGGACTTTGGACAAACTACTCCACTGACCCAGTGAGGAGGTGTCGAGGCATTTTTTTTGAATCCAAAGTTGTACTATTTTAGCCGTTGCCAGCCAGTGTGGAGCCAGTTTTGGTCCCCTTGAAGATGATCGGCTGCCGTGTTCGCTTCCCTGGGGAGTAGCCTTTCTCCCTGCCCAGGGATTTACCTCGGGGTTTGGGCGAGGCGGCCGGTGTCCCAAACTGGCGAGTTATTCTTCCGAAGTCCCGTTGGACCATGGCCGGTCCTGGTAATGTCCTGGGGTCGGTGGAAATCGGCCTATAGCGTTCCCAAGGCCTTGGAACGGTAACCGCCAGGGTAGCTGCAGCCCAGAGTTGGGCATATGCCAGGGCAGCGATTTCATACCAGTTTTCCTCGTGTTCGACCTCCGGAGTCTGGTATGAATTCATGAGGCACCTGGCCTTTCCGAAGCGGAAGAAATGTTCCACATCGTAGCGCTGGCTATAGGCTTGCCATGCCTCAACCAAATCTATTTCTGACCGGCGTTTGCCAACCACGATAAGCCATAGGGGCCGTTTGAATACCGGGTTTCCATGGACGTCAGTGACCGTGATGCGGATAAGAGTGAAGGGGTATTTGTGCATTGGAATGCCCTTTTTCCCCTTCATTAGCATATTATCCCATGCGGCTATCTGAACATGGCATTCACGGCCGGCTTTGGTGGTGTAGGTTGTCGAGGCGGAACGGTCTATTTCATGCCATGTCGTTGGGTTTTTGAGTGAGAATCTCTCTCCATACCAAACGGGATGGCCAATATTAGC
>JADFXK010000352.1 GCA_015233625.1 Deltaproteobacteria bacterium
TGGCTGAGATATTTTTGCAGAATACAGTGGTACAATTGGGATATTCGAATATCGCTTCCGCCACATCTTTGCCGACTTTCCGTTCATCTATGTCAAAGGCAGCCACCACCTCGATATTGTAGGGCTTGTATCCGCCGATGTCCCAATGCATCAGACCAATTGCGTCTTCGTCCTGCTTATCCCGGTAGTAGTTGATTCCCTGGATTAGGGAACTGGGGCAATTCCCCACTCCCACAATGACGATCTTGATGTTCTCCATCAGTTGCATTTCTCCTTCTCATATCATGGCTCGGTTGCGCGCC
Source organism: Deltaproteobacteria bacterium (assembly GCA_015233625.1). Taxonomy (GTDB): domain Bacteria; phylum Desulfobacterota; class JADFXK01; order JADFXK01; family JADFXK01; genus JADFXK01. The sequence goes on from JADFXK010000352.1 coordinate 303, forward strand.
CTTTGGAAAGCCTGGCCATAGCTCGCCAAGACCGCTCAAATCCTGCCGGCACCAGCTATAAAGCAATCCCCAAACTTGCCAACCCAAGGGCAAGCTTTCGGGTGATGGTTCAAATCTCCGCCCTCATAATTTACCTGGCTAAGTCTTCAGACTCGGCTGGGCCGCCCCGTTGAGGGTTTTTCGGACCCAATCCTCGCCCAGGTCGTAAGTCTATTCATCACAGGTGATCAGGTCAGGGGCCATCGGGCCACCCGTCCGAATCCCATGAGAAGCCAACCGTAGCGCGCCCAGCGGATGAGCTATCATGTCATCCACCGCGGTGGCCTCGAATCCGCTATGAAGCATACAATTGGCGCACTTGGGGTTACGGCCCAGTCCATAATTGCCCCATTCGGTTTCTTCCATCAACGCCTTGAAACTGGGCGCACTGCCTTCATCAAGTAAGAGATAACAGGGGCGTTGCCAACCAAAGATATTGCGGGTGGGAGTACCCCAGGGCGTGCATTGGTAAGTCCGGTTACCGGCCAGGAAGTCCAGGTACAAATTGGTGTGATTAAAAATCCACCCGCGGCCTTGGCCCAGCTTGAATATCTCCCGAAAAACTCTTTTGCCGGCGGAGCGTTTCAAGAATGATGTCTGACTCGAGGCCCGGTCATAGTTAAACCCAGGCGTAACCGTGATCGCCTCTACGCCCAAACTCATCATAAAATCAAAGAACTCAGCTATCTCAGGCGGGGTCACGCCCTGATAGAGAGTGCAATTGATGGTTACTCGGAACCCTCGATGCCGAGCCAGGCGAACGGCCTCCACGGCCAAATCAAAGGTTCCGGGTTGACCCACCGAGGCATCATGAATATGCCGTGGACCATCCAAGTGAATGGAAAAGGTCAAATACGGCGATGGAGTATAAGCGCGGTGATGCTTTTTAAACAGCAACCCGTTGGTACAGAGATAGACAAATTTCTGTCGCCGGGTAATCCCCTCAACAATTTGCGGCATTTCTTTATGGAGCAGCGGTTCTCCGCCGGCAATAGACACCACCGGTGCACCGCATTCGTCCACCGCGTCCAGACACTCTTCCGTATTCAGGTATTGGCTGAGAACCTCCTCCGGGTGACTGATCTTACCACACCCCCGGCAGGATAGGTTGCATCTAAACAAAGGCTCCAACATCAATACCAGGGGATAGCGTCGGATACCGCGCCACCTCTGGTTCAAGATATAACGCGCCACTCGATATTGCTGAATAGCCGGTACTCCCAATGGTCACCCTTTCTCAAGTTCCTAAAAAAATTATTGTGAATCAAACCTATTGCGAGAAGGGTGCGACATCAGCTCTGACTATTCAACTTGAAACCTGTATCCAGTAACTCGCCACCCGCAACTCGTAACTCGCCACCCATAACCTTCACAGGCAGCGGTTTGCCTTGAACCAATCAATGGCCTCCCGAAAAGCTTCCGTCACCGGTCGGGGGGCATAACCTAGCTCTCGCACGGCTTTATCACATGAAAAAAACATCATCTTTTTGGCCAGGCGAACTCCATCTACGGTCACCAATGGTTCTCCTTTGGACCGCAACCTAGCCCAGGCTTCCGTCACTACAGCCAGCGGCATGATTAAATTGTGAGGCAGACAGCAGAATGGCTTGGGACCTCCGGTGATGGCCGCCACTTCCAGCAACACTTCCTTCAAGGTCATATTCCGGCCGCCCAAAATGTACCGCTCGCCCACCCGGCCATGCTCAAAGGCCAGTATATGCCCCTCTGCCGTGTCATCAACATGAACAAAGTTCAAGCCTGTATTCACATATGCGGTCATCCGACCGGCCGCCGCCTCAAGCACCATCTTTCCAGTGGGCGTTGGTTTGATATCCCGAGGGCCGACCGGCGTCGACGGATTAACAATAACCACCGGTAATCCGTCTTCCGAGACCATCCGCCGCACTTCAGCTTCAGCCAAAAATTTAGACCGTTTATAATGGCCGATCATATTAGCCAGGGTCGACGGGGTTGTTTCGTCGGCGGGGCTTCCATCCGAGTTCAGGCCCAGTGTGGCGACACTACTGGTGTAGACGATGCGTCTCACCCCGGCCTCAGCCGCAGCCATCATTATTTCTCTGGTTCCTTCGACATTGACGCGGTACATTTCATCCGGACGCGGGACCCACAGCCGATAATCGGCGGCCACATGAAACAGGGCTTCGCACCCGGACAAGGCCTGGTCCAGGGACTTGCGATTATTCAAGTCACCAACTACAACTTCAACCGACAAGCCACCTAGATTGCGGCGATCACAGTTGGGTCGGAGAAGCGCCCGGACCTCATGCCCGGCCTTCAACAATTGCCGTAAAACCGCCGACCCAACGAAGCCCGAGGCTCCAGTGATGACACATTTCACGAAATTAATCCTTTAACGGAACCAGGTGCTCCGTAAATTTATCACTCGTTTCTCTACCGGCCAATATTAACCCGCCTAAGCCGCGATGATGCAAAAAAAGGAGCGCCGCCCCCACTTCGCCCGTATTAGGGCAATAGCCGGAAATGTCAGAAAAAGTTAGTCATGAAAGCAAAGACAAATTGTTTTCCTAATTTTGAAACGCAATATAGGATAAAGTCACAAAGACGTCAAGTGAAACGATTAACAAAATCTCGTTCCGTCCATTTCTAGGCTGTCAGGCCGGGAATTACGTCCGGTCCGACCCAGAACACAACCTGCCGCCGCTCAACACATCTGTTTCGCCCCTGGTGCGCATCAGGCGTGCCGGTGGAGCATCCCTCCTGATGTCCCGTTCAAAATTGCAAATAGTCCATCCTGCCGGAGACAGTCAGCATCTTTTTTTTTGCCTCGGTCTTGTTTTCCCGGCTTCTTTTATGATAAACAACAATACAATCAAGCTGGTCAGTTAAAGTGCTGGTTCCTCGGCGCTCGTGATTGAGTGATACTTGACACGGCGATGATCGAATCTTCTTAGAGCCATTGCAGTTGGCTGATTGTTACCGGCGACTCGTTGAAGACAACCAGCAATGAATCACAAGTACCGAGCAGCCAGAAACCCATCAACAAACGAATCTTAAACGTCAACCGGACGCTTCGGTCCTGCAACATTTACTCTGGCGGCCGGCGCGGTGCATTGGGAGCCTCATCATGAAGATTCTGCGAATAATCCTCTGGTCCATCTGCCTTAGCCTGATTTATCAACCCGTCTTTGCCCTGGATGGTATTTCCATTAACACCGGGTTCGGCTCAGACGACACGACCATGACTCGTGTCGGGCTGGAATTTAAATGGGATAAAAAGTGGTTCGCAGAAAGCTCCTGGTATCTCACCGGGCAATGGGAAGGAGGATTCGCCCTCTGGAAAGGAAGCCGCGGCACCAGTGGGAATGATCTCATAGCCAAGTTCGATATCACTCCGGTCTTACGGCTGAACAGCCGCACACTCTATTTCGGAGTCATTCAGCCTTATCTGGAGGGGGGAGTGGGAGCCAATTTGCTCATGGATCGCCAAATTGGGGACATTAAAATGGCCGAACCTTTACTATTCGGCTCGCAGGCTGGGGGTGGCTTGGGCTTTGGCCCTAACAGGCTCTTTGAACTGGGCTATCGCTTCGAGCACTTGTCCAACGCAGGAATAAACAGCCCGAATCCCTCCTTCAACTTCCACCTGGTCAGTGTCGCCTGCCATTTTTAGCGGAAGGAATCTGCTACCGGGGGTAGTCTTATGCCGAATTCTAACATTTTTTAAAAAGCAAACAGCGGAGGAGGCGCAGGATTCTCTCTCTTCGTCCGCCGCGGTTAGGCTTCCAAAATGATTGAAAGGTGGTTAACGTCTCAGCTTCATTAAACTTTATCTGTCGACTGGGACAGGTCAAAGGGATGGTCCAGTCTCGTCTCATCTTGCCGGGTAGCCCGGCCCGCACGAAGCCGGCGATAAACTCCTATGGCCCAAAGGGGAAAGTATCGGCTATAGCCATGATAGCGCAGGTAAAAGACCCTGGGGAACCCCGTCCCAGTATATAGCTTTTCATCCCACCCGCCGGCCGCGGTCTGAGTCTTGATCAAATAATCAATGCCTCGCTGCACCTCAAAGGAATTGATCTCTCCGGCGGCCATCAACCCCAACAAGGCCCAGGCTGTCTGTGAGGCCGTGCTGGCGCCTTGCCCGGCCAGCGTCGGATCATTATAAGTGTAACAGGATTCTCCCCAGCCCTTATCAGGATTTTGGCAAGATTTCAGCCAGGCGACGGCCTTACGAACTGACGGCTGCGACATGTCTTCGCCGAGCTGCTTGAGGGCCATGAGCACTGACCACGTGCCGTAAATGTAGTTCACTCCCCACCGCCCATACCATCCCCCAAAGCTCTCTTGTTCCTTGCCTAGAAACTTAAGGGCC
>JADFXK010000353.1 GCA_015233625.1 Deltaproteobacteria bacterium
ACTTTTTGATTTCCTGGACGACATCCGTCTTTTTTTGGATTATCCTTGATTCTTCATATTTTATTCCGTGTTCGGCGGCTTCCATGGTTTTGCTCAGTTTGCCGAAGGTATACAACGGCTGAATCACTTTCATGTCGAACATGATAAACGGCGTCACTCCATGGATATGGTTGCTTTGATCAGTGGAATTGACCTGGTCGCCCCTGGCCTGTGAAGTGGGGCCGGTCAGGGTGACGGTTTCAATTGTGGGATACTGGTTAGCCTTGGCCTGGTCCAGACGCGACTTGGCGATGTCCCGGTCCAGCCCCAGTTCCTTCACCTCCGGACTGACCTGGAGGAAGCCATCAAGTATGAGACCGTGTCCAAGGTGGCCTTGACCAGATTTATGGGTATTCCGAATCCTGAATCTTTTGAGATCGCCGATAAGAATCTGGAACCGGTGAAGTTTGATCCGGCTGGGATCAAGAAGTACCTGGACGACTCAAAACAACAGCGCCCGGAGTACGACCAGATCAAGAATGGAATGATCGCCAAAGAGGCCCTCTATGAGGCGGAAAAGGCAGATTATTACCCGACTATTTTTGCCGCCGGCATGGCCTCCTATGCCGGGGCCCCGGACCGAGATGCGGTGCGCAATCCCTGGATCTATGACCGGTTTAATCACGAAGAGGCCGGTGTGGCCTTGGGCATGAAATGGAATTTCGACTTCGGCATTACCAAAGCCAAGGTTGGTCAGGCCAGAGCCGAATATCTGAAAGTGACCAAGAAGAAAGAGTACGCCGACATGGGCATCCCGGTTCAGGTGGAACAGGCCTACTACGAAATCATGGAAGCGAGACGGGTAATCGATTCCACTTCCAAGGGCTACAAGGCGGCCCGGAAATGGCTGGTCGGGTCTGTGGCCAACTATGACATGGGGGTGGGTGAAATGAAAGACGCGGCTGACTCGATCGTCGTTTATGCCCAATTGAAGCAGGAGTATTTAAAGGCTATTTTAAATTATAACATGGGGGTGGCCAATCTCGATCATGCCTGCGGCCGGGATACCCTTGAAGTTAGGGGGGCCAACTAGGCCCGAGTTACTGTCGAAAGGTTATCAATACCTCAACCATCCAGGAGCACTTGTTACTGGTTGCTCATTACCGGCGGCTCGTTGAGGCAACCAGCCACTACGGCGGCTTTTAAAGTGACAATTATACCAGTTCAAGGTATATCTATGCGCATTTCAAATATCCCGAAGCGGGGTTTTTTCACCGCCTGGGAATATCAAGCTAACGGGAGACGGTTTATGTTTCGGATCAAGTTGTCGGGTCTACTTATGGCATTTACTGCCGGGTTACTGCTGATGATAACCACTCCGGGTCTGACGGAGAACAAAAGTCCGGCCCTGGATCAACTTAAGACCGGGGTCAACCAGATTCTGGATGTGTTGCGGGACGCCGGGTTGAAGGGGGAAGGGCAAAAGAAAGAACGGCGAGACAAAATCCATTCTATCATCACCAAGAATTTTGATTTTGATGAGATGGCCAAGAGATGCCTGGCCCGGAATTGGGCCAAACTGGTTGACCGGGAGCGAAAAGAATTCGCCGGTGTTTTTTCTGAGTTGCTTGAAGCATCCTACATCGGAAAAATCGAACAGTACACCAACGAGGAAGTCATCTTCAAGTCAGAACGGGAAGCTTCACCCGACAGCACTGTGGTGAACACCCTGATTAAAACCCAGAACAATGAAATCCCAATAAATTACAGCATGTATCCCAAAGGGTCCAAGTGGTGGGTCTACGATGTAAACATCGAGGGCGTCAGCCTTATCGGCAATTATCGGTCCCAATTTAATCAGATTTTGGCTAAAGACTCCTATTCGGAATTGATCAAAAGGATGAAAACGAGACTGACCGAGCTGAGAAAGGAAGATAAGTAGCCAGTGGGAACGGAGCCGTCGCGGGACGTAGCATATAGCGTGTTGAGATTCTTGGATCCGGAGCAACAACGCGCTGTTCTGACTCAGCTTGAGCGAAGGACAATCAGGCAGGGCGAGACGCTTTTCCAGGCCGGTGATCCGGCGAATTTTATGGCCTTAGTCGCCCGGGGGGCGTTGGAATTGACCGCGAGCACCCTGTTATACGACAAAAGGATCATTGTGGCCGAAATAGGCCGGGGATCGATGGTCGGTGAAGAATTCCTGGTTACGCCGGAGAATGGCCGTTATCAATACACCGCGGTGGCCAAAATGGACACGGAGGTGCTGGTTCTGACTTCCGACATCATGAAAGAAGTCGAACTCCGGTACCGGGAATTGGAGACCGGTCTCCTAAAGGGCATATGCCGGATTATTTTGCTTCGATACCATCGGGCGACGGACAGAATTGCCGAGATTTTCAGCTAACTCAAACGGAACAATATTCAGGGGCCCTGGATTTGGACCACGAAATTTCCAAGCTGATCACCAGACAAGAGATGGGCACCCTGGCCCGGAAGCTTAAGGCCCGAGGCAAAACGATTGTCTTCACCAACGGCTGCTTCGACATCCTGCACTTGGGGCACGCCCGGTATCTCCAGGCAGCCAAAGCGGCCGGCGATATTTTGGTGGTCGCGGTCAATTCCGATAGATCCGTCCGGCAAATTAAGGGCGACCTCCGGCCGCTGGCCCCTCAGGAGTGGCGGGCCGAAGTCCTGTGTGCCCTGGCCTGCGTAGACTATGTGGTCATCTTTGACGAAGCCGACCCCGGGGCGATCATCGGAGAGATTTTGCCCCACGTCCTGGTCAAGGGAGCTGACTGGCCTGAAGACGCCATCATCGGTGCGGATACGGTCAAGGCAGGCGGCGGCCGGGTCGTTCGAGTCACATTAACCCCAGGCGCCTCCACCACCGCCCTGATCGAGGAAATCACCCACCGCTACTGCCGCCCACCCAATTCGGCCTGACCCCAACAATTTCGGGCCCAGCCCCGGTCGTCATCCAGAAAAACCTTGACAAAATTTTTGGCTTGAGGTACTCGTTCGTATACGAAGGAGTTCAGCCAACATGAATAAATTTCAAAACCCCGTCCCGGACTGTGTCATTTTTTTTCTGGCCAAAGCCTATCAAAAGGCCCATGCCCATTTCAAAAAGCAACTGCAACCCTATGGCCTGACCAACATCCAGCATCTGGTGCTGGAAGGCCTCTGGTATGCACCCGGGCAGACTGCCGCCGAACTGGGCGAGTTCCTGATTCTGGATAAGGCCACCCTGTCCGGGGTGCTGGACCGGATGGACAAGGCGGGCTGGATCAGGAAAGAGGCAGACCCAGAAGACGGCCGCATCTTCAAATTGTATCCATCTGAACGGGCCAATGCCCTTAAAGAGGAGCTGATCGCCTTAAGGCAGCGGACCAATGAAGAGATTCTGTCGCCCTTTAGTCTTGAAGAACAGGTATTGCTAAAGAGGCTGTTGAAGGATCTGTCCTAGCCTCGCCGGCGGGAAATCAACCCCTGTGGGCGGCCTGAATTTTTTTTGCCCTTAAAGTTCGTACGCAAACAGTACCACCGGAACCTGGGATTGACACCCCGATCCGGCCCGACCCAAACCCAACATCCATAAGGAGGCCCACATGCGGCTATTCAATCCCAAACAGGAGACCTTCCAGAGCTTGGACGAGCCTTCCCGGCAGATCATGCTCAAAACCATCGCCTTCTTTGAGGACAAAGGTAAAAAGGCACTCAAAGAGGAAGACCATGAACGCCGCTGGTATGCCGATTTTTTGGGCTTTCTGAAGGACAACCGCATCTTTTACAGCCTGCTGACACCAGCGGCGGAAGGAGAATCCGACCCAAACGCCCGCTGGGACAACTATCGTAATTGTGCCTTTAATGAGGTCCTGGCATTTTATAGTCTGGCGCACTGGTATGCCTGGCAGGTGACCATCCTGGGGTTGGGGCCGATCTGGATGAGCAAAAACGAGGTCATTAAGCGGAAGACGGCCCAATTGCTTAAAGACGGTGGGATCTTCGGTTTTGGTCTGTCCGAAAAGGCGCATGGCGCTGATCTCTATGCCACAGAGATGATGCTGACCCCGATGCCGGACGGTTCCTATCGGGCCGACGGCGGCAAGTACTACATCGGCAATGGGAACGAGGCGGCCCTGCTGTCCGTCTTTGGGAAGAACTCGGACACGGATGAGTTTGTCTTTTTCCCGGTCGAAACCCGGAATGAGAACTACAAGTGCATCCAAAATTTGTGCAACTCCCAGATGTACGTCTCCGAGTTCGAGCTGACCGGCTATCCGGTCAAACCCGACGAGATTCTCTCCATGGGCTCCGACGCCTGGGATGCCGCTCTGAACACGGTTAATATCGGGAAATACAACCTGGGCTGGGCCAGTATCGGCATCAGCACCCATGCCTTTTATGAAGCCATAAAACACGCGGCCAACCGAAATCTGTACGGCAAATGGGTCACCGACTTTCCCCATATCCAGCAGTTATTGACGGATGCCTTCTGTCGGCTGTTGTCCATGCGGCTGTTTGCCTCCCGGGCCAGCGATTACTTCCGCACGGCCTCGCTCCAGGACCGCCGTTATCTCCTGTTCAATCCCCTGGTCAAGATGAAGGTGACCACCCAGGGCGAAGAAGTAGTCAATCTCTTGTGGGATGTGATTGCTGCCCGGGGCTACGAAAAAGACACCTATTTCGAGAAGGCCACCAGG
>JADFXK010000354.1 GCA_015233625.1 Deltaproteobacteria bacterium
CCCACCCCACCAACTGGCCATAATCAGTATCCAAAACAGTAACCAGCCAGCCGGGATAATCTTATGCCCTGCGTCAATGGTGGCCATAGCCCCCCCTAATGGACAGTTACATCAAGTGACCGAAGTTAGGATTGCGAGACACATTCGAAGCCGGGACAAAATCCCCCGGCAATCCTTGTCCCCAAAAAACGTCTGGGTCATACCTGCTCGTCGGCAACGAATAATAATTAGTTAATTTGTTAAAATATTTTTACAAGCATGTCAATACCTTTTAGCCAGGGTAATGCGGCAAACGCGTGAAATATTTTCTTGGTGATTATTGGTAATCCCATTACCCATAATCTTCGACCTGGGCTGATCTAGCGCGCTCCTGCTGAACTTATTTGGACTTAGCCGTTTTGAGACTATCGCATCCGTTGGCCTGGCACGGTCCGGTCAGCAATTCTAATTTTGACAGGATTAACAGGATTAACAGGATTTATGGATGATGATAATCCTGACAATCCTGTCCGAAAAAGAGATGGGCGGGAATCCAAAATTAGAATTGCTGCGGTCCGGTCTTTCGGCTTGACACCCAGGTCACCCCACCCTATAATTACATTCCTTGGGTCACCGGCCTGAACGCGGCGTAAAGAAATGAAAAAATGGTATGTCGGAATGGCTGCCGACCAAAAACGAAGAAATAGTTAGATGACAGCGGGCCCTCCGAGGCAACCAGCGGAACCCCGCCGCTCAACCGGCCTGACCTGGTCCATCCTCCTATACTTTTATTGAGTGGGGCCATGTTCCGAACAAATGACTTAATACTTTTAGTGGTGGTTTTTTCTTCTATGGCCATGGGGATTTTATGGCCTCGCTTCGGAGTGTGGTTTCAGGCGTTCCCGGTTTATATGGTCATGTGCCTGCTATTCTTGAGTTACCTGTCCATCACCCCGGAGGACCTGTGGGATACGGTCAAGATTTCAACCAAGACGATCTGTTACCTGGCCTTCTTAAAAATGGTGGCCTTACCGGTGGGGATATACTTCCTCTTCCGGATAGTGCTGCCGGATTACGCCATGGCCGCCCTGCTCCTCACCGGGGTCTCGACCGGGGTAGTGGCCCCGTTCATCTCCTCGCTGGTCAAGGCGAATACACCGTTGGTCCTGGTCATGGTCATCATCACCTCACCCCTTACACCCTTTACTCTCCCCTGCCTGGTCAAGCTCGTATCCAGCCAATCTATCGACATCCCCTTCGCCGGCATGATCAAGATGCTGGGGCTGGTTATTTTCATCCCCATTATGGCCGTTGAGGTTCTAAGACGAGTCGCCCCGGTCATTCCGACCAAAATTATCCGACGACGTTATCCAGTGTCTTTGGCTATTTTTGCCGTGATCAATCTCGGCGTTTTTTCCAGATATTCGGACTTCCTGCTGCGGCAACCCGCCACCCTGCTCACCGCCACGCTAGTGGGTCTGGCCCTGGCCGGGTTGTACGTCGTGGCCGTTATCCCATTTTTCGGGAAACTCCCGGTGGCGGACCAGCTAGCCGCAGTAATCAGCTTCGGAAACATGAATAACGTCCTGGTCATTGTCTTCGCAGCCAAGTTCTTTGGCCCGCTGGAGCCAACCGTGGCGGCCATGTACCTGATACCGTTTTTTGGTCTCATCCTCCCTCTGCGAGCATACCGAAAGTGGCGGTTAGGTTAGCGGCCTCAGTTCGAACTCCGAGAGGAAGGATTCAAAAGACTTCACTCGTCGGCCGGAGACTCAGGCTCTGCCGCGGCAGCCACATCTTTGTAAACTCCCAGTGGGAAATAGGGAATCATTTCGTCGATCACGCGCTGATTAGCCCGGATGGAATCCATCTTCCAGTTGGTCGGGCAGGAAGACAAGAATTCGACAAAGGCAAACCCCCGCCCCTCCACTTGATATTGAAAGGCTTTCTTGAGTACCTTTTTGGCCTTCATCAGGTGTTTCGGAGTACACACGGCGACCCGGGCAGCATAGGCGGTACCCCCCAAAGTGGCCAGGATCTCAGTCATCTTAATGGGGTATCCGGCGGTGGCTACATCCCGGCCAAAGGGAGTGGTGGTGGTGACCTGTCCCGGCATGGTGGTCGGCGCCATTTGGCCGCCGGTCATCCCAAATACGGTATTGTTTACAAAAATGACCGTCACGTTTTCGCCCCGGTTGGCACAGTGGATGATTTCCGCGGTGCCGATGGCCGCCAGATCTCCGTCACCTTGATAGGTGAACACAAAATTATCCGGCCGGGAGCGTTTCACGCCCGTGGCCACTGCGGCGGCCCGTCCATGAGGCGACTCCAGAACATCGACGTCAAAGTAGTCGTACATGAACACTGAACAGCCCACCGAGGCCACCCCGATCGTCTTGTCCCGGAGACCAAACTGATCAATCTGCTCGGCCACCAACCGGTGAATAATTCCATGATGGCATCCGGGACAGAAATGAGCCGGCACGTCGATGAGACTCTCTGGTCTTTTGAACACTTGTTTCATAACTGATCCGTTCGATTGTATATAATGTGTACTGGCCGTTTTGTTTCGCCTGGATCATTAACGGCCGATTAATTTTTCGTAGGCCTTCTTGATCTCATCGAGCAGCTCATTGGGGGAAGGGATAGAGCCCGGCGGCCGGCCATAGAACTCCACCCTGGTGGGATCATTGACCGAAAGTCTGACATCCTCGACCATTTGGCCGGTACTCAGCTCCACCACCAGGAAACTGGGAACTCGCTCCGATATCTGCCGAAGAGCCGCCTCAGGAAATGGATATAAAGTGATGGGGCGGAATAGACCAACCTGCATTTTATCCGCCCTGGCCATCTTGACTGATGTCTTGAGAATCCGGGCCACCGAACCGAAAGCCGTGACGATCAGCTTGGCGTCGTCTAACAAAAACTCCTCAAACATCACGTCCTTTTTCATCGACTGATATTTTTGATGCAGCTTCCAGTTGTGTTCGGTCAGTTCACCTTCAGAAAGATAAAGGCTCTTAATCAATCTCGGCCGACGGCCAACGCACCCGGTCAAGATCCAGTCTCGATTATAATCCTTCCCCTGGTACGGGTGCAAGACCACCGGCTCCTTGATCTGACCCAACATGGCATCACCTAGGATGAGCACCGGGTTGCGATATTCATCGGCCAGATCAAAGGCCTTCATGGTCAGGTCATAATTCTCCTGAGCGGTGGATGGAGCTAAGACGATAGTCCGGTAGTCCCCGTGGCCGCCGCCTCGGGTGGCCTGGAAGTAGTCTCCTTGCGACGGCGAAATACCACCCAAACCAGGTCCGCTCCGGCTCATATTTACGATCACCCCCGGAATTTGGCTCCCGGCCATGTAGGAGATACCCTCCTGTTTCAACGAAATACCCGGACTGGAGGAGGACGTCATGGCTCTGGCTCCGGTCGCTCCGGCGCCCAGCAACATGTTTATTGAGGCTATCTCACTCTCGGCCTGAATAAAGGTACCCCCAATCCCGGGCAGGTGGGCGGACATGTATTCAGGGATTTCGTTTTGGGGCGTGATCGGGTAGCCAAAATAGAAACGGCACCCCGCCTCAATGGCCCCCATGGCAATAGCTTCATTACCTTTGACAAACTTTCTATCTGGCACTGTTGTCTCCTGATAACTGGAACAATTGCAAGTTGCGGTTTACGGGTTGTGAGTTACGTGTTGCGTGTTGCGAGTTGCGAGTTATCATAAGTTGCTTAGCTGCCATGCTAACTTGTGATCTAAGCAACGACCCAGCAAAAGCCATGGGACGAAAACTCCAATTATGGATTGGCGCCGTGCGGATACAACACATGGAATACACTCCTTGAACCCGAAACACGCAACCCGTAACCCGCAACAAAAAAAGGTCACTGCTCCAGATATTTATAGATGGTGTCTTTCCATTCAGTTTCCTGAGTTCTCTTTAAAAGAGCGCGGTTAATCGATTCCCGCAGGGGACTACTATCAGGCAAAGCAAAACCGTATGCCCAGTGGTCAAAGGAATTGGGTAGCACCTTCAACTTGCCCCGATAGGAATTCCTAATCCAATAGGCCAGAGTCGGCAAATCGGAAACAAAAGCTTCGATCTTACCTTCAGCCAGGTCTTGCAGACCATGGATCGTTTTCTGGTAAGCTCTAAAGGGAATACGGTTGGCGGTCAGATAGGTTGTCCCGGCGGAGTCAATGACCGTCCCGACCTGGAGTCTGGGCAGGTCCTCCGGACCTTGAACCGGCGGGAGCAGATGGGTTATTGTCAAAGCCGAGGTCATGGCAGCAGTGAAACCAGTCAAAATGATGATAGACACATACATCCAGATGACGGCTATAACCCGGCCCCCGGTGGTAATCGGCACCTTATCTCCATACCCGACCGACGTCATCGTGGTCGCCGACCACCAGAGACCAGCCCCGATCCCCTTAGTCAAACTACCGCCAAAATGTTCGTAGTTCTTCCGGCGTTCAAACAACCAGACGATCATCCCCACCAGCAATAACAACAGGATTAAGACGGCCACGACGCTAAGGAACTTAACTGAAAAGAGGCGTTTCATGGCCGTCACCCAGATGTCTTTCTGAGCTTCGGAGTGTGGTTTCAGGCGTTCCCGGTTTATATGGTCATGTGCCTG
>JADFXK010000355.1 GCA_015233625.1 Deltaproteobacteria bacterium
GGCCGCACTCACTGCCCTGAAAACAAATAAAGAAATGATGCTATGGTTTGAAAAAGAGGAACTGGAGTTCAAGTTTGCTGCATAGTGAAACAAGCATGCTTGACTCGAAGTCTACCCGCACAGGTCGCAAAAATTTTCCACGCCCGTTTAGGGAGTCGAGCCAAACACTCTTTCATGAACTCGACTGAGCCATTGGCGCTGTAGGCAGAACCACAGCGGAACCAATTATGGAAACACTCTCTGGTCTCGTCAATGAAACAGAATAGGGGGTGGTAACTGGGCTGACCCTTCTTCTTGGGGTTATAACCCACTTCAGCACCTTCTTGGTCACCGGTAACGCCGATGACTGAAGAGTCCATATCCAACGTCACCCGGCCAACCCACTTTTTTGACCAAACTTTTTTCCTGGCCTGACTCTCCACTTCAGAGAGTTCGTTGCAATGAAGGTGATCAAATAGCTTGAACACCCGGCTGAAAGTAGTGTCGTCAGGGAACTTTGACCAGTTAAAAAGAGTCCGTATGACTGAATCGTTACGAAGGAATGCCATATGGCTCATGTGCTTGGCTCCGGCAAGTGCACCCATCATTGTCATCATGATGATGTCGCCCACTTGATACGTGGCGGTATCTCCTCGCTCGATGCTGATGAGTTCATCGAGCAACCGGCGGATTCCAAGCTTTGCGGTAAAGCGTCCAAAGTGGGTGAGTCCGGCATTGCCGGTGAGATTCTTGGCCGTGAATTCGGTTGAAAATTCCTGCATCATTTTGGTGCCTCCATATGGTCCAGGGTAAAAGGAATGGAGGCTATAGTATCAGAGAGTTGACCGACCGTCTACTGTTATTTCAAGGTCAATTGCAGTTTTTAGGTAATAGAAAACTCAGCCAGGAATCAGTCCGAACACAATTTAATTTCTCAGTATCCTATTTCTTTGATATAATTTAGTTTGGCATCGGCTACGTCATATGCTGTAGTGAGCCTGGTCAAGCCGGACAATGACGGATCGTCAACTTTGCTTTTTCAAAAAGGATCGGAATGAAAAGAGAGAAAGAACTTGACCTGTTGCATAAGATTGCTGCTCTTTTCCATGGTGGCGGCCTGGATGTAACGGAGCGGTTGCAGAAGATGGTCTTACTCCTCCCAACCGGATGGCAGTATCCCGAGATTACCGGAGCCCGACTGGTTTACGGCAATGCCGAATTTAAGACATCAAATTTCAATTCCACTATCTGGATGCAGACGGCAGAGTTCAAAGCCGGGGACACCGAAGGGCGGATAGAGGTGGCCTATCTGGAAGAGAGGCCGCCAAGCCATGAAGGCCCCTTTTTATCCCACGAGAGGCGCCTTATTGATTACCTGGCCAAGATTCTGCGGATACTCCTTGAATACCGGGAAACACGTCAGGCATTGCAGCGAGCGGAACGGAATCTGAGGATCCTGACGACCAATATCCCGGCGACCGTCTTTAGGGGTTTTGCGGACTGGTCGGTTGATTTCTATGACAACAAAATAGAAGAAATGACCGGTTACTCCCAAACTGAATTCAATCTAAGACAGCTTAAGTGGTGCGATATCATTGTGGCCGAAGAGCTGCCGGCGGCCAGGCTGGCTTTTGTCCAGGCCTTACGGACCGACAAGGCCTATGTCAGAGACTACAGAATAAAAAACAAGGCCGGACAGGTCAAATGGATCCAGGAGCGGAGCTGCATTACCTTAGATGAGACTGGACGGATTAGCCAGATCGGCGGGATATTTTTCGATATCACGGACCGCAAGCAGGCGGAGAATGAACTGGACAAGTACCGAGAACAACTTGAATTTATAGTAGAAAAACGAACCGACGAGCTCATTTCCGCCAACCAAGAACTCCGGCAGGAGAACACCCGGCGGGAGGAAGCCCAGCAGGCCCTTCAGAATCAGTTCAATTTCCTCCAAACGCTCATGGAGGCGATTCCCAACCCCATTTTCTATAAGGATACCAATCTCCGGTATAAGGAATGCAACAGTGCCTTCGCCTCCTTTCTCGGACTCCCCAAAAAGGAAATCCACGACAAAGACGTCTACGACCTGGCTTCCAAAGACCTGGCTGATATCTACCACGCCAAAGACGTCGCCCTCATGGCCAATCCCGGTATCCAGGTCTATGAGACCACTGTTCACCATGCCGACGGCACCCGGCACGATACGATTTTCAACAAGGCCACCTTCTTCCATGCCGACGGCACCCTTGGCGGATTGGTCGGGGTGATGGTTGACATTACTGAACGCAAACAAATGGAGCAGGAACGGGACAGGTTGATCGCCGAATTGCGCCAGGCGATGGACCGACTTGGCGCCATGGCCGTCACCGATGAACTAACTGCGCTCTATAACAGGCGGTTTCTGTATGATAAGTTGCAGGAGGAAATAAGCCGGGCTATCAGGTACAAGAGGTACCTCAGCAGCATTATGATAGATATAGACCATTTTAAAATGGTCAATGACCGCCATGGACACCATACCGGAGATCTCGTGCTGCGACAGGTGGCGAGTATCCTCAAAGCGACCTGCCGCGTCACTGATGCTGTAGCTCGATACGGTGGAGAAGAGATGGTCATCTTGGCTCCCGAAACCGATGGAAATGGCGCCCTGGCCCTGGCCCAAAGGATCCGGAAATCGGTCGAAAAGCATAAGGTGATGAGCGACCAGGGCGAAGAGATACAGGTCACCGTGAGCCTGGGTGTGCGCGCTTTCTCCTCTGACCAATTAGCCGCCATCAGTTGCCGTGACGATGTGATCAATCAAGCTGATGAGGCCCTGTACCGGGCCAAAAGGGGCGGCCGAAACAGAGTGGAAGTTTTCAATCATTCTGGGGTATAGGGATGTCAAATCCGATGCAGGTATAAATTCCATCAGTTACATAACAGTTGACCAATACCATTAGTTCGATGTATTATTAATTATTAGAGATTGATGCAGTCTCGATAGGAGATACGCGGCAAGTGGATTCTGTTACCATTTTAGGTTTAGTGGCGGGTTTCTTGACCACTTCGGCTTTCCTGCCCCAGGTGATCAAGATCTGGAAGTCTAAGTCATCCAAAGATATTTCTTTTGTGACCTTTCTGACCCTATTCCTCGGAGCCGTCTCGTGGCTGATTTATGGTGTGCTTATCAGAGCCTGGCCGGTGATCCTGGCCAATGGCTTGACCATGGTCCTGGTCGCCACCATTATTGTCCTCAAGATCAGATATGAACGATATGATAAGGCGAGGAGTCAAGAACCGTGAAAGTGTTTCTCAACCGGGTGATACCTGTTATAACCTGAATTTGTGAGTATGCTACACCATGAGGGTCAAGGGCCATGATTCAATCCGCAGATTAGACCGATTTGCGCAGACAAAATCATATAATGATCGCATGGGCCTGTAGATTTCATCCATCTGCGTTCATCTGCGTAAGCTGCGGATTCATTTCTACTTCTCAATCAATAGAACTCATCGAACTCAAGTTATAAAAAGGACGAGCGGATGAATGGATATATGGGAGCAGTCTTAACGGCGGACTTGACCACCGGGACGTTTGACACCATTGAGCTTGATGAAGATTTGTGCCGGGATTACATCGGCGGCAGCGGATTGGCCGCCAAGTTTTTCCTGGACCGGATCCGTCCTGGGATTAAAGCCCTGAGCCCGGAAAACCCGGTGATCATCATGACCGGTCCGTTGACCGGGGTGAGGTTGCCGGCCGTCCCCCGGTTTACCGTGTCCGCCTTGTCGCCCTTGACCGGGATCTGGGGTGAATCCAATGTGGGTGGTTTATTCGGCCCGGAATTGAAATTTGCCGGTTACGACGGCATCATTATCACCGGCGCAGCCCCGGAGCCGGTCGTCCTATATATTCACGACGGCCGACCGGAGCTTAGACCCGCCGAAAATCTCTGGGGCATGGACATCTACCAGACCACGGATATCCTGGCTCACCAGGGCAAGAAGGACTGGGGACATCAGCCCCAAATCCTGGCCATCGGCCCGGCCGGGGAGAACCTGGTCCTGTTTGCCTCCATCCTGACCAACAAAGCTCACGCGGCCGGTCGGACCGGGATGGGCGCGGTGATGGGATTCAAAAAATTGAAAGCAGTCGTGGTGGCTGGCCAGAAGAAAGTGCCCCTGGCCGACCCCGACGGAATCAAGGCCCTGAAGGATCGGCTTAAGGAAAAGTATGACCAGAGCCTTATTGTGGAGACCCTCAGAAGCTTCGGGACAAATTCCCACATGGACCTGGGCCTGATGTCGGGCGACGTGCCCATCAAGAACTGGCAACTGGGTGAGTGGTCCGGATCGGAAAATCTGAATGGCCCGGCCTACAATGACAAGCTGTTGGTGGGACGGAAATCCTGCTTTGGTTGCCCCGTAGCCTGCAAACGGGTGGTCGAGGTGACGGAGGGACCGTTCCAGGTGGCCAGAGGAGCCGGTCCGGAATATGAGACCGTGGCCACCTTTGGGACGATGTGCCTGAATGATGACCTGACCGTGGTGGCTAAAGCCAATGCCATCTGCAACACCATGGGCATGGACACCATTACCTGCGGCAGCACGGTGGCCTTTGCCATGGAATGCTACGACAAGGGCCTCTTGACCCG
>JADFXK010000356.1:0-504 GCA_015233625.1 Deltaproteobacteria bacterium
GATCTCCAGTTGTTGCTCCAATGAAGAACTTACCCGGTTTCAGCAATTCATCAACACCTGCTGGCCGGAATGATATCTGGACACCCTGGATGGCCGACATTTCCGAACACTGACCGGCGCCGGGAGCCTCATCCCGGAAGTCCCTTGGGCAACCATGCTTGATGCGGATTTTATCCTCCAGGTGGGGGTGATATCTTCGCAGAGCCATCCCATCATCACCTCGCTCACTCGACGGGCGATTCTGGAGAAAAAAACCAAGGTGGCCATTATCGGACCAGAAAACCCCATTGGTCCCTGGGCCAGCTTTCATCTGCCGGCTTCCCACGAGGAGTTGCTTCTGACCGTGAATGCCATTTGTATTAAGATCAATCCCGATCTCTCCACAGACCCGGCTAAGGGAACCTTATCTCATGTGGGAACAAAGGGATTTTCCGACTTCATCAAGTTAGTCGAAGACTCTGAGAAGGCGCTCATTATGATAGGCGAGGCCCTGACCGAAACAGG
>JADFXK010000356.1:529-4613 GCA_015233625.1 Deltaproteobacteria bacterium
GGCCCGATTTAATAGTCTTGGATCGTCCGCCCCTCCCCGGCTGATCATTCTCAAACCCGCCGGTAACAGCGCCGCGGCCTGGAGTTTAGGCATCACGGCCCGACAAAGCGCCCGAAATAAATTGAAGGGTGGTCTCATTTGCACCGCTGGTGAAGATGGCTGGGATCCGGTTCTAATCGGCCCGGTGAGCAACCTGGATTTCTTGGCTGTGCTGACTCCCTACTTTTCAGAAACGTTAGCCCGCCAGGCCTCGGTCTTGCTGCCCATTCCCACCTGGATGGAAGTTGACGGAACCTATGCCTTCGCCGATGGGTCCGGGAGCCGATTCAAGCGCCGGGTCCTGTCCCCACCGCCGGGAGTCGGTTCGGTCGAAGAGACGTTAACCGCTCTGTCCGGCCGAATTTCAATGAACCCCGGCCAGCCGGACTAGATGGAGGATGACCATGGAAAAACCGAAAGTGGCCACAGTCTGGCTGGAAGGATGTTCTGGGTGCCACATGTCTTTTCTGGATCTGGACGAAGGATTGGCCGACATTCTGGCCGCGGTGGAGCTGACCGTAACGCCTATCACGGATTTCAAAGACTACGATTTTCCCGAGGCAACCCTGGGCATTATCGAGGGCGCCGTGGGCAATACCGAACAATTGGAAATACTTCACAAGTTGAGGAAGAAGTGTCAAGTCTTGATGGCCTGGGGCGACTGTGCGGTATTTGGCGGCGTCAACACTTTGCGCAACCACATTCCCACGGAGGTCCTGCTGACACGAGGCTTCATTCAAACGGAAAGTACCGTTGACGGTGTCTTGCCGGTCCACCAAGAACTGCCGGCCCTATTACCCCAGGTGCTGGCGGTGAATGAGATTGTGCCTATCGAAATCTATGTCCCGGGCTGCCCGCCTTCTCCGGAGGCCATCGCCCACGCCCTCCAGGAAGTCCTTCAGGGTCGGATACAGCGGATGCCCACCGGTATCCTTCATTTTGATTGATAGCGTCCTCTTGTCATTTCAAGCCAAGCGAGAAATCTTCAGATTCCTCACCTGCGTTCGGGATGACAAAGTTGGAATCGTGATTTTTTTTTTGGCTGCGGTCAGGCCGCTCTGTGTTGAGTTTTTTAACAGGAGATCATCCCATGGACCAACGAAAGATCACCATAAATCCCGTCAGCCGGGTGGAAGGGCATGGGAAAGTAACCATCCACTTAGACGATCAGGGCCAGGTGGCTGATGCCCGTTTTCATGTTGTCCAGTTTAGAGGCTTTGAAGCTTTTTGCCGGCACCGGCCCTATGAAGAAATGCCCATTATCACGCAACGTATTTGCGGCATCTGCCCGGTCAGCCACCAACTGGCTTCGGCCAAGGCCTGCGATGCCATATTAGGACAGGAAATCCCCGAGACAGCCAGGTTACTTCGGGAACTGCTGCACATGGGCCAGTTCATCCAATCGCATGCCCTCCATTTCTTCTACCTGGCCAGTCCCGACTTGCTCTTAGGCTGGGACTCAGACCCGGCCAAACGCAATGTGGTGGGAGTCCTGGCCGCATTTCCAGAAGCTGCAACCAAAGGAATCAGGCTGAGGAAGTTTGGCCAGGAGATAATCAAGACCCTGGCGGGGAAAAAGATTCACCCGGCGTATGCCATGCCGGGCGGTGTCTCAGACTCCCTGGCCGAAAGAGACCGGGATCGGCTGCTGACCGGATTTAAAGAAGCCTACGAAACGGCACGGCTGGCCTTGAGCCTGCTCACCAGCTGGTTGGACAAAAACCTTGATGAAGTCAAGGTCTATGCCAATTTTGACTCCAATTATGCCGGACTGGTCGACAAAAACGGTTACCTAAACCTTTATGATGGCCAATTTCGGTTGGTGGACGCACAACGCCGGAAGCTGGACGAGTTCTCCCCCACAAATTACCTGGATTTCATCGGCGAACACGTCGAGCCCTGGTCCTATTTAAAATTTCCATTTTATAAACCGTCCGGGTTTCCCGGTGGATTCTACCGGGTTGGACCGTTGGGGCGTCTTAACGCCGCCACCGGCATAACTACCCCCCAGGCCGCAGCAGAATTGCGGGCCTTCAGGGAATTGGCTGATACCGGGCTAACCGGAAGCTCGCTGATGTATCACTATGCCCGCCTGGTGGAATTGATTTATGCCCTAGAACGGGCTGAAGAATTGCTAAGGGACGAGCGGATTTGCCATGACGACATCCGAGTCACGGCCAATCCCAGTCGCCGGGAAGGAGTCGGAGTTGTCGAGGCCCCTCGGGGAACCCTGATCCATCATTATTGGGTGGATCGAAATGGGGCCATCGAAAAGGCCAACCTGATCGTGGCCACGGGACACAATAACGTGGCGATGAATCGGGCTGTGGAGTCCGTAGCAAAACACTATATTCGCGATGGGGTGGTTAAGGAAGGGATGTTGAACCGGGTGGAAGGCGCCATTCGGTGCTACGACCCCTGCTTATCCTGTTCGACCCATGCCCTGGGTCAAATGGACCTACTCGTTCAAGTTATAACCCATTCCGGTGAGGTGTGGCATGAGTTGCGGCGTTAGAGGAGGTCGTCGCCATGCTAAATTTTGATTTAGCTGATACTACCGCAGGTCAACAACTGATTGACATAGGCATGCAGAAAGGCACTCAGCAAGGCATGCAGAAAGGCATGCAGAAAGGCATTCAGCAAGGCATACTGCAAAAAGCTCGGGAAGATATTCTCGAAATCCTGGAGGCCAGATTCGGCCGCGTCCCTCAAGAAGTCACTGATTTCACCAATGAGTTGACTGACTTAAGCCGCCTAAATATCTTGCTTAAGCAGGCCGCCCTGGTCAGCAGCATTGATGAATTTGTTGAAGGCTTAGGTCAACCAAAATTAAATAATTGACATAGGTTGTTGTATGTTGGCGATGTCCCCGTGGCAATCCGCCGCTGGGGTTGACCTCTAACTGCCGAATTAAACCACCGCCAGGCCGCACACAATGACATCTATTTCATCAGGCCCTCAACTTCTCGAAGCTATCCATCCCGGCGGGGTACCCTTGATAAACCAGCATTGGTGGGCAGCTATAGAAGACAATTTGCAACACAATTACAAAAGCCTGGAAAGGGCAAATCAGGTATCTTCATGAAGTCCGGTGCATGGGCCATTGTCGGTTATGGTAATCCTCAGAGGCGGGATGATGGCCTGGGACCTTACGTAGTGGCCCAGATGCGCCAGACGCTGGGAGAGACCGACCGGGTGCGTTTCTTCGACCATCAGCAACTCGTGCCGGAATTGGTCGAGGACCTTAGCGAAATAGATTTAGTGATCCTGGTAGACGCCACCGTTGATTGTCTGGACGCGGGCTGGCATCGAAAGCAGATAGTGCCGGATTGCTTTCAGGCCCCCCCGTTGATGACCCACTCGGTCAGCCCCGGGTTCCTTCTCGGACTCCTCGGACTGCTCTACCGCCGGTATCCGCCGGCGTGGCTGGTTTCCATCCAGGGAGACGATTTCGGCTTCGGAGAAGGGCTTTCCACCGCGGCCAAGACGCGGGCCCACCGGGTAGTATCCGATCTGATTGCATTAGTGACCAAGGAGACATAAATATGGCTACCATTCCTGACATCCTCATCATTGATGACGACCGGGACCTGGTTAATTCGGTACGGATCATCTTAGAAAGCAGAAACTACCATGTCCGATCGGCTTACAACGGGCAGGAGGGAATGGGCAGCAAGACCGAGGCCTGGCGGGCTAACGTTTCAGGAAAGTAGGGGGTCAGCACGGCCAAGAAATCCAGGTTGCTCGACATGCCGATTAGACCCGGATCCCAGCCGTCTTCACCGGTGGCACAAATCAGACCACCCTTCAACTGATTCCGGGCGCATTGCCGGGCCGCGACACCTAGACTCCAGGCCGCGGCGCTGTTGCCGGCGGGCTTGAGAATGATCAGCCGGGGGGCTTCGGATGACCCCTGACTCTGAAATCGGGCCAGGTCCACCAGGCGCTTGATCACGGCCGAGTCACCTGTCTCGGTCAGGGCTTCGCCGATAATAATGAGCGCCTTCTCAGACGTCTCGACTAACTTGATAAAGTCGGCAAACCC
>JADFXK010000357.1 GCA_015233625.1 Deltaproteobacteria bacterium
CAGCCTATCCCGCAGGGACGTCAACAGTTCGGCCATCTCGTTGAATTTATATTTATTGACGAGATTAGACAGGCGAGCCATGTCACTCCTGTATTGCTCCGGCCATGAGAAGCCGGCGGCTTCCGCCATGGCGGCCTTTATCGGCTTGGGGCTGCGTTTCTGAACCAGGGGCAAAAGCTTGTCCAGAAACAAAAGCAGAGAGGCTGAGTCGGCCGTCTGAGCCGTTTGGTCTGGTGCAGATGCTTCTTGGGGTGAGGCTATCCCGGCCAGGACCGGAAGATCATATTCCATCTCCCGCCCCGATTCCGCGGCCGAACTAGATGGTTCGACGGCTGGTTCCGGTGATCTGGGTTTAATCCATTTAAGCATGGCGGAAAAAAGCTCTTCCGTATTGATCGGTTTGCTGACGTGGCCATTCATCCCGGCTTCCATGGCCATGGCCCGGTCCTGGGTCATGGCGCTGGCCGTCATAGCGATAATGGGCAAGTCCTTAAATATGGGATTCCGGCGAATCTCCCTGGCGGCTTGATACCCGTCCATCACCGGCATTTGGATGTCCATCAAGACCAGATCATAGTCATGTGCTTTCACGGCCTCGACTCCTTTCTGCCCATTTTCGGAAATGGTCACCTTGAGGCCGGCCTGCTCCAAAAGTTCCTGGGCGACTTGTTGGTTGATTTCGTTGTCCTCGACCAGCAGGATGTCGGCCCCCCTGATCGGCCGGGCCAGATCAGATTCCCGGTCTATTTTTGGCTTGACCAGCTTTTTGGTCACAGCTTGGCCAAAGGAGTCAACAATTGCGTCGAACAGGCTGGAAGGCGAGACTGGTTTGATCAGCAACCCGTCCAGGCCGGCTCTCTCCGCATCCTTGACGGCTTCGTCCCGGGCATATGCGGTGACCAGGATAATTTTAGGCGCTACCGGAAGATGGGGCAAGTTCTTAATCCGCCGGCTGGTTTCGATTCCGTCCAGGCCGGGCATCTTCCAATCCATCAGAATAATGTCATAGGGATGCTCCGGTGAGGCATTTTCCAATTCAGCTAAACCGGCTTCTCCAGACGCGGCCAGTCTGACTTCAAGCTTCTGGGCCCGGAGCATCTCCGCAAAAATTTCCCTGGCCGTCCGATTATCATCGATAACCAAAGCCCGCTTGCCGGCGAAGGTATCAGAGCCGTGGCGCTTTTCCTGCTTAAGGCCGGATCCCAAGCCGAAAATGGCGTCGAAGATAAAAGTGCTACCTACTCCCGGCTCACTCTCCACCCAGATTTCTCCGCCCATCAAGTTGACCAGGCGCCGGCTGATGGTCAGGCCCAGGCCGGTACCGCCGTATTTCCGCGTGGTGGAAGTGTCCGCCTGGGAAAAGGCTTTGAACAGTTTCCCGCGCTGCTCTTCCGTCAGGCCTATTCCGGTGTCCCGAACGGAAAAGCGGACTTTTACCTGGTGGTCAGTGCTGCTGACCAGGTCCACGCTCAGGACGATTTCACCCCGGTCGGTGAACTTCACCGCGTTGTTCCCCAGATTGATTAGGACCTGACCCAACCGCAAGGGATCGCCAATCACGGAAAACGGTACCAGTGAGTCGATCCGGTAATGGACTTCTATGTTTTCCTTTTCCTGAGCCTTGACCGTGAGCATGTTGGCTACGTTATCCATGGTCTCGGCCAGGTCAAACTCGACCCGTTCCATATCCAACTTGCCCGCCTCGATTTTGGAAAAATCCAGGATGTCGTTGATGATGCCCAAGAGGGATTTGGCGGAGGTATTAATTTTTTTCAAGTAATCATATTGCTTGGGATTCAGGTCGGTTTTCAAGGCCAGGTGGGCCATGCCGATGATGGCGTTCATGGGCGTTCGGATCTCGTGGCTCATATTAGCCAGAAAGTCGGCCTTGGCCTTGGACGCGGCCTCAGCCGTTTCTTTGGCCTCGTGAAGGGCGGCCTCGACCTGTTTACGGCTGGTAATGTCCTGGTAAAATCCGTTCCAGACTATGGTTCCATCCGGCATGGATTTAGAGAAAGCGGTACTCACGACCCAACGGGTCTGACCATCAATGACCACCCGAAAGACGATATCACCGGATGTGTGGGTTTCCTCTTTCTCCGCCCGCTCAGATAAATCTACAATCATTTTCCGGGTTGGCTCCAGGTCGTCTGGGTGAACATAGCGCCAGCGGACCGTGGCATCAGCCATGATTTCCTCAGGGGTGACGCCCAAAACATCGACGACCCGATTACTGATAAAGTTATAGTTCCATCGGCCATCCGGAGCCACGGCCAACTGAAACACAGCCAGGGGCAAAGAATCCGACATATCGACAACTTGTTGCATAGCGGATTCGGCTGTTTCCTTGGCCCGCCGTATTTCCCGGTCGGCCTTTTGACGTTGGGTGATGTCGCGAAAGACGACCACCGCTCCGACCGAGGAGCCATTTTTTCTGATTGGTGTCGTGAAGTACTCGGCTGGGAAGGACGTGCCGTCTTTGCGCCACAATACTTCATCGGAGACATTGCGCGGTATGCCGTCTTGGAGGGTATGATACATGGGGCATTCTTCCCGGAAATATTTACTCCCGTCCGCATGTGCATAGTGTACCAGCGAGTGCATGGAGGTTCCAATCAGCTCCTCCTCGGTATAGCCCATCATGGCCGCGCCCGACCGGTTGACAAAGGTCGTATTCCCTTCCGAGTCCAAACCCCAGATGCCCTCGCTGACGGAACCGAGAATCAGCCGGCTGCGTTCTTCTGTCTGGGCCAAGATGTCCTTGCTTGTCTCCAGTTCCTGGCGCTGGGCCAACAACGACTCTTTCTGGGATTCAAGTTCTTCCGCTTGTTCTTCCAGGACGCGGGCCTGATCGCCCAGCCGGGTGTTGATCTCCTCGAGTTCATCCCGGCGGACTAATAGTTGGTGTTCCGAGGCGGCCAGGGCCTGCGCTTGTTCCCGGCTCTTTTCCAGGAGTTGACGCGTCTCGATGTTGCCCGCCAGGATTTCTATGTTCATGGCTACCACCGGCAGTAAGGCGTCAAGGAAGGTTTTTTGATCATCGGTGAAGGCCGCCCGCGCCCCGAATTCCAGCACGCCCAAAACTTCTTCCTGGCGGATGACCGGGACAATCAAGATGGCATTGACGCTGACCTTGCCCAATCCTACCGTGGTCCCGACCTGTTCCTCGGCCGATAGCAGTAGATCGATTGACCTCCGGTCCCGCGCCGCCTGGCCGATCAATCCCTGACCGAGGGCGAATCGAGCGGCATGGACCGTATCGTCGCAGGCGTAGCCTCCGGCCCGGTCCAGGTGGTGCTGCATATTATCGCGGACGTAAAGGGCGCCATAAACCAATCTCATGATCGGAGCCAGCCGGGAAGTCAGGATGTTGCCGAATTCTTGAAACGAGGCACAGGCCTGTAAGGCTTGCGCAATCTCACTTACGCCGGCCTTGGTTCGAGCCTCCGTCTCTTGTTTCCACCCGACCTGCCGCAGTGTTTCCAAGGATCGGCCAATCTCGCCCAATTCCGTGTTCAAACGCTGAAATGGAATATCTTCGTTCAATCTGCCTTCCGAAAGCCCGACGATGCTGCGCCGCAGTCTTCCCAAAGGCCGGGTGATTGATCGAGTGAAAACTAACGCGGCCAGGGCCAGGATGAGCAATCCCACCACCCCATACCAGATTGTTTCTGTGGTCGCGAGGCGATAGGCGTCCTGGGCCTCTTGATACATCGTCTTGGCTTTGGCTTCAGCAATGTCGGAGATGCGGTCAAGCCTCTCGGCTACTTTCGGCCCTGGATTTCCCGGATGACTGTCAGTGGAACGCTGCCAGGCTTCGTCGGTTTTACCCTGATTGACCAGATCGAAATTGACGGCCCGGTAGGCAATTAAGTCTTTATAGAGCGCTTCTGATTCCTTCACTAATTTCTGGTTGCCCAGGAATGATTTCTTCAATGTGTTTAGGCCGGCGAAGACCTTGGCATCGTATTGTTGGAGCAATTGATATAATTGCTGTCTTTTATCCAGAGATTTTTCCTGGATGATATCCCGTTGTATCCGGCGTCCATAAATAACGGTATATTTCAAATCTTTCACGGCGTTGGTCGTGGTGTGGGGATGGTCGTAAAACGTTTTGGTGATGTCAGCTAATCGCTGCAGTTGCGGGAGATTGGAGAGGTCAATCAAGATCAAGACAATCCCAAAAACAATAGCAAACCAGAGCATCCGCTGAAATACCGTCAGTCGCTGGAGTCCTCCAGATATGTTTTTGAATTTCATTTTAACACTCCTTAAACGGGTGCGGCTTGATGAAGGCAGAGGAAATTCTTTTCACAGCACGGACCAAGAATGCAAGACTGAATAACCGGGCACACAGGGCTACCGCGTGATTTTTTTTAGAATGGCTGATTCCAAACAGCCCCGAAGGGATACCCCAGGTTAATCCAGATGACGCTTTGCTGATCGGGCATTGGGGTTAAAACTGAATGGCTTCGTCGGCTTTTTTCTTGGCCGCCCGTAATTCATTGGTGCGCTCCGCGACCAGCAATTCCAGGTTATCCTTATATCGGGTAATTTCATTTCTGGCCTGCTCGGCGTCTTCGGCTAAGCTCATGGC
>JADFXK010000358.1 GCA_015233625.1 Deltaproteobacteria bacterium
GAGCTTCAGCCCCAGACCTGACCAGTAACTGAACTGAGTATGGAGGCTTGACCATGAAGTCACGGTCCCGCATCATGACTTCACTGGTTATCCTTTGTTCCATGTGGCAGGCGATAGAGAAACGGAGGCATGAATGAATAAGCGTCTCCTCCAGGTCTGGCTGAGACTGATGGGGGTCGTGATTTTCGCCCTATCCATTGGGAATGCGGCCCGGGCTCAAGACATCCAAACTGATGGCGTGTGGCGAAGCTCCGATAGCCTGGGCGTCCTTATTCAGACCTACACCCAGGGTGACGCCATCTGCATCCTGACGGCCGACGGTCACAATATGTTGGTCTTTTATGACCCGGCATTTTCGGGAGTATCCTTTGAAGGAGTCAGTTTCCCCTCTAACCTGGGTAACTATCGCCTGTTGATTTCATTCTCTTCTTCCAGCCTGGCCCAGTATACGTTGCTTGAAGAGTCCACCGGAAAGAGCCGGGCGGCGGGCATGGTCAAAGACCCGGCTGAGGGTGCTGAAATTAACAGCGTCACTGATGGAATCTGGCAGAGTGACCCTGGCGCCGGGCCTAAATTTTACTTTCAACGTTATACGAGCGGTGGCGCCATTCTGCTTAAAGCCGAGGACGCGGCCACATGTGAAGTCTATTATGACCCGGCGGCTGAACCGTTCTGGTTTCAAGGCCAGGACATCTATACCCCCCATCAGGCTGCGGCCGCTTTTTCCTTTTTAAGCTCCGATCATGGACAGGTTATTCGAATGTCCAATGACGGCCGGTCTCAGGAGTGGAATGTCAGCCGGGTCAGTGTGGCCGGGCACGTCACCACCACTTCAACCACAACCGGCACCACCTCCACGGTTACAACGACTACCAAGACGACCACAACCACAGCGTCAACGACCACCACCACGGCGACCACAACCACAGCATCAACGACGACTACCAGACCGACCACAACCACCGGATCAACCACAACCACCGGGCCGACGACTACCTCCACGGTGACCACGACCACCGGGTCAACCACAACCACCTTACCATCGGCCTTGTATAAACCTCAGCCGATTGCCCCGGCCGCTAAACTCACGAATACTACACCGGATTATAGTTGGCCCGCAGTTCTCGGGGCAACCGGATTTCGGGTAAATATAAGTGACGCCACCGGGATAAAAGTCGACCAATGGTATGCTGCCGCAGAGGCACAGTGCCCCTCAGGAACGGGAACATGTTCGGTCACCCCCAACTTCCCGCTTACTCCAGGCAATTACAAATGGTCCGTTCAAGCCGCCAACGGACAAACCTCCGGTCCCTGGAGTGAGGAAACGGTTTTTTCGCTTTACACCGCGGCAAAATTAGTCAAGAAACGCTTTGGCTTTCATATGGTCCCGGTGGAAATACATCTTACGGCCGGACCTGTCTTAATCCCATCTGATCTTCCCACGCCGCCGACTATCCTGTGGCCCGTTCGCCGGCCAAGCGGGTCGTTGACCTGGTTGAATCTGGCCCGTCACGAGTCGTCGGGACAACTGGTGGAAGTGACCGCCAGCCCCCGGGTTGTCTCTATCACCTTTCCCGGTACGGCTGATTTTATCCGATGCGCCCAACTGGGGTCCTGGCTGGTAGCCAATATTTACACGGATTGGTGGGTTGATGATACCCTCCGGCCTCATCTAAAGGAATTCATTGATCAGGCTGCTGCGGCGGGTTTAAAACTCATTGTGCGCACGGAGGATACCACTCGCTATAGCAGTAGTCCCCAGGCCCAACCAACAGATGAAACCTGGTTCCAAAATAGGTGGACTCCTTATGTGACCCAGATGGTCCAGTACGGGGCCGGGAAAGTCTGGGGTTATCAGCTTTGGAACGAAGCCTGGAATCCTTCTGATTATGTCCTCGGCCCAACCGGGGCCATGATCACGACTGATGAGTACGTCCGTAACTTGAGTCGGACTCGTGACCTAATCAAGAATATAGATCCCAACGCGGCAGTGGCCATGGTGGGATTGACCAGTATTATCGAGACGGAACATTTTGCCATTGCCGTCGACTTGCTCGGAAAAGGAGTGGAACAGGTCTCGGACTATTTCAATTTTCATTATTATCCGAAGGAAATCGATGTGGGTGACTTCCTGAGAATCTATCCGATCAGCATCCTGTCGATCAAACCCTGGATCATCACTGAGTGTAATAATTTCTTTGTCTCGGCCGACTCAGCCACCAAGTGGAAGTCGATCAGTGACGTCTGGACGGCGGTTGACGGGTGGGGTAAGACTCCGCAAGCCCTGGTGGCTTTTCTGTGGAATTCTTCTTATGGGCTGGAAGGTTGGGCGATCAAGGGGACGCCTTTGGAAGATATCATCGCCACGGAGGTGACGGATTAGAACCGCAAGATGGACTGGTCCCGATAGGTTAAGTTTCTGTGATTCGTGCCTTCACCTTCTCAACGATCTTGGGAATGAACCAAGAAAAGACAAAAAGGGCCAAAGAGAAGAAAATCTTCCAACTGAGCAGCCGCCCCCATTGACCGCTCACCCAAATGTCTCGCACCGTGCCGATAAAGAAGGTAAAGATAAACGTTCCGACGATGATGCCCAACCCGGTGCCGAAGAAATAATCCCCAAATCGGACCTTGGTCAGACCCATGCCGAAGTTCATCGGGGTAAACGGAAAATAGACCAGGCGCAAATAGAGGACCGTGGCAAATCCGTTTCGTTCAATCGCGTCGTCGTATTTTTTGAGCTTATCGCCGATGAGTGATGAGGCAAAATCCCTTCCGAGATAACGTCCGAAAAAGAAAGCCAGGCTGGACCCGATCATGGCCGCCAGCCAGACGTATAGAAATCCGAAATAAGGACCGAAAATGGCCGCGCCCAGGGCTGTTAAAAACGTTCCGGGCAGGAAAAGGCAAACCCCGACGGCGTATAGAAAGATATAAGCCAGTGGCGCCCAGGCACCGACAGTCTTGAGGAAGAGGCCGAGTTGGTCGGCTGTAAGGGCCTCTCGTACCGGGGTGAAGCGAACCAGGGCCACGGCCGCGATGATGAAGATACCCAACCCCGCCGCTTTGATGACGGCTTTCGTCCGGTTCTTTTGAGCATCCATGAAATTACCTGCAAAAAATTATCCGCAGATTACGCAGAGGAACGCAGATGGATGAGCCCCACAGTCGGGTGCGATAACTCGTCTTTTTAAATCTGCGCAAGTCGGGGCAATCTGCGGATTAAACCACGACTCTTGATGCCACTCGCTCAGCGGACTCATCGAACCCAGGCTGAAATAGGTCTTGAGCCAACCGCTAACCTCTAAGAATCCGGCCCAGTATCCCTTTTTTCTGGGGCTCAGGTTCGGGCAGGCCAAGTTGGCGGCAGATGACCGCTTCCACTTTGTCTTGTGTTGTGTTTGAGCCTTCGACTACGATCTCCTCACCGACCATGACGGCCGGAGCAACCGGCAGGTCCAGCTCGAAATATTCATCCGTCTGGTACTCGGCTTTCGGCTTGGAGATGACCTCGATCTGAACATCGTACTTTCCGCCCAACCTGGGCATCATGTCTAAAAAGTTCTTTCACGGCTTTCCATTTGGCTCGTTCAAGAAGAATCTTATCGTTAGCATCGTTTGTTCCCCTTTTTTAACTGGCTGATTTTTTAAGCTCAATCATCCGGCCAATAAACTGGCTTGGCGGGAGGTAATCGACCAGGCGTAAATCTTGTTTTTCCATCCCCTGCTTGTCCAGGAAGACGATGGTGGGAACGCCTTTTACTCCATATTGTTCCAGCAATCGTTCGTGTACCGGATTGCCGCCTTTAGTCACGTCGACCTTGATCATGATGAAGTCTTTTTCCGCCTGGTGGACCACGGACGCGTCATGGAATGTAGTCTCTTCAAGGGCCCGGCAAGGAGTACACCAGGTGGCGTAGAAATCGATGATGACCGGCTTATGTAATTTTTGGGCCTCCTGCAAGGCCTCAGTCGAGTAGGGGTGCCAGGTCACTCCCAGGCCGTGCATGGCCCAGGAGGTGACAAAAAAAGTAGCCAGGACGAAGCCGGTGATGCCCGCAATCGTTTTCATCCAGGCAAATGTTGCAAAAAAGGTCTCAAAATTAGCCTGATTTCGGTCGAACCAGCTCAGGTGCAGCCCCGCCGCCAGGGCCGCCCCGGCCAGGAGAAAAACTTCTACGGATTCCGGCAGAATCGGCCTGATAAAGTGAACCGCCATACCGATCAGAACCCAGCCCATCAGCTTTCTAATCCAAATCATCCAGCCTCCCGAACGGGGGAGTTTGTCGAGTTGCCCGGCAAAAACGGCCAGGAAGAAGAGCGGGAGTCCCAGGCCCAGGCTTAAAGTGAAGAAGACGATGAATCCGATCCAGGGGCTGCCCAGGCCGGCCACCCAGGTGAGTAATCCCAAGATGAACGGGCCGAGGCACGGGGCCGCGACCACCCCCAGAGTCAATCCCATAAACAGGCTGCCGAATAAGCCGGTATAAGATTTTGCCGCCGCTTGGGTCAGACCGCCCGGGAGCCGAAGTTCCCAGAGATCAAACAGGCTGGCTGCGAAAAAAACCAGTATTGCCGCGACAGCTATGAGA
>JADFXK010000359.1 GCA_015233625.1 Deltaproteobacteria bacterium
GTGGCCACGGCCTGCCGCTGTCATGGAGTCATCGATGCCCTGATTCGGCCACAGGCCAGGGTCGCCGGGGATAACCAATAATATTGTATTGAAAGCCGCCACGGATTGTGCTATCCGATTATATACTTTGAATGGTTACAATTAGCTCTTTGGTGTGCGCCCTTACCCAGGGTGGCGCTTCGCTGACCCTGGGCTATATTATGTAACGCCTTCGGCGTATTAGAACGGTGGCCAGATCAATGGTGAAATCAGCCCCGGCAGTGGACCTTCAATTCAAGTCACCGCGTTCCGGTTGACGAAATCCCTTTCCCCGTAGGGGAAAAACAATCTAGCCCAGGGTCAGCGAAGCGCCACCCTGAGGCGGAATCAAAAAGGGACAATTATGCCCATGCACAGTATGGCCGGACCAGGCCAGATGTCTAGGGAACGAGCTTCCACTTACCCTGTTCAATCCGGACCATAATCATTGAATCCGTGCCCAGACCATTATGATCTTCGGGGGTGAGATTGTAGATCCCGCTGACGCCCACATAGCCTTTGGTTTGTTCAATGGCGTCACGCAGTTTGGCCGGATCGGTCCCGGCCTTTTTGATGGCATCGGCCACGATGTGAATCGCATCCCAGGCATAACCGGAATGAGTATTAATCGGGAACTGTTTGTTATAATGGTAGACGTCATTATATAAGTGGACGAATTCCTGGATCACTTTTTTCTGCGGGTCGGTATCCGCGAGCTGGTCCCAGGCCATCAGCTTGGTTGCCGGCATCATATTCCCTTCCGAGGCCGCCCCGGCCAATTCTATATATTTGGGGTCAGGCAGACCATGACACTGGAACAGCGGAATTTTGATGTTTAACTGTTTGGTGTTTCTGGAAACAATCGCCCCGGCCGGGCCGGTGGTCCAACACACGATAGCATCGGGTTTGCCAGCCGCGATCTTGCTCAGTTGCGCGGTCATATCCAGGTCTTTGGGTCCGAAAGACTCATTGGCCATGATGGTTATCCCGTACTTTGGCGCCAGTTTCTCCAGCCAGCTTTTCCCGTCCTTGCCGAAGGTTGTGGAGGAAATGATCAGGGCCACCTTCTTCAGATTGTTCTTCTGCAGATACTGGTATAATTTCTCTACCGCCGTAGAACTCCGCTGGGGCGACTTGAAGACCCAGTGGCATGTCCCCAAGGGACCGCCGCTCATGATGACCGGGTCTCCGCCTACCGTCATGACGGTCGGAATGTGAGCGTCTTCAACCATTTTTTTGACGGCCATGCCCAGATCGGTTAAATCCGGGCCGATGATGGCTACCACCTTATCCACATTAATGAACTTCTTGGCCACCATGACGGCTTTGGTCGGTTCCGATTCCGCATCGCCCTGGATCAGCTCAATAAGCCGGCCATTGATTCCGCCCTCTTTGTTTATCTTCTCCACGGCCATCATGGTGACTAACTTAGTCGGGGTGCCGATGGCCGCAGCCGGGCCCGACAGAGAGAAAAAAGCGCCGATCTTGATCGGATCAGCAGCCAATGCCTGAGAAACAGTTGCAACCAGAAGTCCAACCAGCAGCCCGACGATCTTTCTTGTCATCGTGTCCTCCGCGGTGTCCCGTCGTCACCCTCAAGGCGACCAAGAGACAAAGAATGTGTAATATTAGGGCCTGAAATTAGCGCAGTAATATGCTGGTGAGTATCGATAGATAACGCGTCCAACCGGCTTAATAATTGCCGGGAGGGGTACAATTTCCTCCTCTCCGCTCGGTGCATAAGAAGAACCGCAATTTTTTGGCCCAGAATTCTATCGCATGATTTGCGTCAGCCCAGGTGTTAAAGACTTCATTGGGATTCTTTCCACCGACCCGCTTATCCACCGCCTCTCCTATAATCTCGCCGGTAGCGGCGTCGGTTATCTTTATCTCACCGGTGATCTCTCCCACGCCCGTGGGTTTTCCGGTGGTAAAATTCTTGACCAGGGAAACCCCGGCTCCAATCGGGGTGACACTGGTAATGAGTCTGACTGGCTTAGATTTTTGAGCGTTTAAGAGGCCCGCCTGAATTCTCATCGTCCCCGGCCCTGGGCGGTCAACTATTTGGTAATCTTTAGATAATTCCTGGCGCATGACAATATGGCCATTGGAGACCAGTTTTTGCAGATCCGCGACGTCGGCTTCTGAGGCGCCTTCCGGTGTTGAAATGACGACCGGATCGAGCATCACCTTGGTATAACGTCTAACATCAATGTTGGGGTTAACATAGCGGAGCAGCGCCTGGCCACTCTTCCCTTCCTGAAGGAGAGCGGGGTCGACCAAAGTCACCTTCTCATCCACCCCCCGGGCTTGTTTGGATGCCTCACAGCCCGCGATCATCAGAGCCATCATTACAGTTACGATCAATGCGATTGAGACCCTGTATTGTTTCATCATGTTCCTCCTTTTCTTGACAGTCGTTGGATAATCAGACGAAAAGACGTGAATTCCACCCCTTGATTAGATCGGAAACTTACCGCGAATACAACAAAAAGGCAAAGGTTTTGTGTCGTTCGACTGCTTTCAATTACGAGCACGGGACGGGCCGAGGCCGCTCATCCTCCGGCACGGTCTGGCCCAGAAAAGACCGGCGGACCTGGTCATCTTGCATCAAGTCGCGGGCCGGACCGGACAGGGACACCCGGCCTGTTTCCAAGACATAGGCCCGGTCAGAAATAGTTAGCGCTCCCAAGGCGTTTTGCTCAACCAACAAAATAGTCCGGCCTTCTTCTCTTAATCCCCTAATAATTCTAAATATTTCCTTAACCACCAGGGGCGCCAGGCCTAGCGAGGGTTCATCTAGCAAAAGCAAGCTGGGGTTGGCCATCAGACCACGGCCAATAGCCACCATCTGTTGTTCTCCCCCGGACAGGGTCCCGGCCCGCTGTTTACGTCTGTCTTTAAGGATAGGAAATCGCTCAAAAATAGCATCCATCTCGGCGGTCAGCCTGATGCGGCTGGTTTTCGCCCGGAGATAGGCCCCCATCTCCAGGTTCTCTTCAACCGTCATCGGCCCGAAAAGTTGTCTATTTTCCGGAATCTGGACGATCCCCATCTTGACCCGTTGCTGGGCATTAGTCTCCGAGATGTCCTGCTCCTGATAGACCAGCCGCCCCTGCCGTTGGGCATGGACACCGGACAGGCAGTTGAGCAAAGTAGTTTTGCCCGCCCCATTGGCCCCGATCAAACAGACAATCTCTCCTTGATGCACTTCCAGGGAGACACCTTTAAGGGCCTGGATGGCCCCATAGGAGGCCGCTAACTTCTCCACCTGAAGCATCAGTCAACACTCCCCAGATAAGCGGCCAGGACTGCCTCGTCTTTCTGGATCTCCTGGGGGCGCCCCTCGGCTATCTTTCTTCCGTAGTTCAAAACCACCACCCGATCAGAAATGCCCATAACCAGATTCATATCATGTTCCACGAGCAAAACAGAGATGCCCTGGTCCCGAATCTCACATATAAGTTTTGCAATTTCATCGGTTTCCGTCATATTTAGGCCTGCCACTGGTTCGTCGAGCAGGATCAACCGGGGATTGGGCGCCAGGGCCCGAGCCATTTCGACGCGCTTCTGCTCGCCAAAAGATAGGGCGGAGGCTGACCAATGCCCTTTGTCCTCCAGCCGAAAGAACCTTAAGACCTCCCAAGCTCGTTGTTCAATCGCCTTCTCTTCCCGGCCGGTACCGGGCAAATGAAACATAGAGGCGATGAATTCCTTACCGGTTTTGGCATGAAGGCCGACCATGACATTTTCTAACACAGTTAGATTACTGAATGTCTGGTTGTTCTGAAAGGTCCGGGTCAGGCCCAGCTCGGCCAGGTAGTAGGACCGCTTGCCCTTAACTTCCTGACCGAAAAATGAAATACTCCCCTCTGTAGGTCGATGAATGCCAGATATGACATTGATCATGGTCGTCTTACCGGCGCCGTTTGGACCGATCAACGCGGTCACCTGCCCTCCGACCAGGTCTAAAGACACCTGGGTCAGGGCCATGATGCCCCCAAAATTGATGGATACGTTGCGCACGCTTAAAATGACGCCGCCATCAGTCCGGTCAGGCGACGTCCGGCCGATCGGGGGACAAAAAACCGCACTGGAACCTCTACTAAAAACTCGACCACCATCATCTGCCTGGATATCTTGATCGGCCGACCTCTTCCAGGCAAATAAGTGTTCTTTGATCCCTACCAAAACTCCCTGGGGCAGGAAGATTAGGATGACCACCAGGATCAGACCATAGAAGATATCCTTGTATTCATCAAAGACGTCCAGCACACTCGGCAAGGTTGTAAAAAAAACGGTCCCTAATAGCGCCCCCCAGACATTCCCTATGCCGCCCGCAATGACCATGGTCACCAGTTCGATGGAGAAAAAGATGTCGAAGGTCTTGGGGCTGATGAAGGTCAGATAATAGGCATATAAGCTCCCGGCCAGGGAGGCGAACATGGTGCTGATGACGAATACCTTGATTTTATACCGCGCCGTTTGCACGCCCAAAGAGGCTGCGGCCAATTCACTTCCGTGCAGCGCCCGCAGTCCTCGGCCAACCCTGGAACGGACCAGATTTAA
>JADFXK010000035.1:0-6914 GCA_015233625.1 Deltaproteobacteria bacterium
GGCTGGAAGGACGTGATTAATAAGGCAAGTGCCGCAGACCTGGCCGGTTTTCTGATCAAGCCGGTAAACCGCTCCGTTCTGTTCGACACGGTCATGGCCATATATAGATTAGATTTCGAAAAAACGTCTAATGCCCCCAAAAAGGACCAGACTGCGGCTCTAGCCCAAGGGCAAATCCGGGGGGCTAGAATCCTACTGGTCGAGGACAATGAAATCAATCAGCAAGTGGCCAGGGAATTACTCGAATCTGCCGGACTGGTCGTCGAGGTGGCCAACAACGGCCGGGAGAGTGTCACCGCGGTGGCTGACTCAGACTTTGACCTGGTGCTGATGGATATCCAGATGCCGGAGATGGATGGGTTCGAAGCTACTCGGATGATCCGGTCCAGCGACAAAGACGGGATTGCCCGCCTGCCCATCGTGGCCATGACCGCTCACGCCATGACCGGCGACCGTGAAAAAAGCTTAGCCGCAGGAATGGACGACCACATCACCAAGCCGATTGTCCCGGAAGAATTATTTTCAACTCTGATCAAATGGATTAAACCGGAAGCCAGGCCCATCCCGGCCTATCTCTATTCGAGGACCGCCACGGGAAATCCAGATATAGACGCACGTCCCATCTCCGGGCTCACAGGGATTGCGGTGAAGTCCGGCCTGACCAGAGTCAACGGAAACATGAAACTGTATCGAAAATTACTGACCGAGTTTGTCCATACCTCGGCTGCCGCGGCGGTGGAAATACGAAACGCCCTGGCTCAGAATGACCTGACTACTGCCGTCCGCAGGGTTCATACTATCAAGGGTGTCTCAGGAAATATGGGAGCCGTGAAATTGCCTGGCTCCGCCGGCGAACTGGAAAAAAACCTCATCCTTGGCGCCACGGCCGACCTGAACCGGTTACTAGAAGGATTTGAGAATGATCTGGATGAAGTGGTGTCGGCTATTCAAGAACTCAACCGGTCCGACCCGGCGGACGAGCCCAAGAAAGCCCCTCAGGAACAGGGCGCCTCGGTGGATCCGGCAGTGGTGGCCCCGATTCTGAATGAACTGGCGGCGCTTCTGGAATCGGACATGGCCGAGGCGATGAACCGCTTGGAGGCTTTGAAACCACACCTCGAATCGTCGGAGTTGGGTGATGAGTTCAGGCGACTGGAGAATTATCTAGACGGGTTCGACACGGACAAGGCCATGACCTGTCTCAAGGACATCGCATTGTCACTAAATATATCGATAAATGAAGAGGCTTAACATGGACGGAAACCTGCCCAAGCCGAAAATACTGGTGGTGGATGACACCCCGGCCAACCTGCGGTTGATCATGGAGACATTGAAGAACGACTATAAAATCGTCACGGCCCTCAATGGCGAAAAGGCGTTGATTTTGGCCGCCACAGAGCCACTCCCTGACCTGATTCTGCTGGACGTGATGATGCCGGAAATTGATGGGTATGAAGTCTGCGCCAGGCTAAAATCCGACGTCAAGACCAAAAATATTCCGATCATCTTCTTGACCGCCTTAAATGAAGAGGAAGATGAAGCCAGGGGACTGGCCCTCGGCGCCGCTGATTTCATCACCAAACCATTCCGGCCCGGCCTGGTCAAGGCCAGAGTCCGCAATCACATCGAACTCAAACTGCACCGAGATCACCTTGATTCTTTAGTCAAGGAACGAACTAGCGAACTACTGCTGACTCAACAAGTGACCATCGAGGGATTGGCCACCCTGGCCGAATATCGGGATCCGGAAACCGGCGGTCACATCTTCCGGACTCAAAGCTATGTCCGCGCTCTGGCCGAACATTTGAGAAACCATCCTGATTTTGCCTCAGTTCTTAATGATGACATCATCGATAAGCTGTATCGATCCGCGCCGCTGCATGATATCGGCAAGGTCAGCATCCCGGATAGTATCTTATTGAAATCCGGAAAACTAACGGATGAAGAATTTACGACTATGAAAACACATGCTAAGTGCGGCTACGACGCCATTGCCCGGGCGACCAAAAGACTCGGACAGAACTCCTTTCTTCAGCTCGCCATGGAAATGGCCTACACTCACCACGAGAAATGGGATGGCTCAGGCTATCCCCTGGGGTTGAAGGGCGAGCAGATTCCAGTTTCCGGAAGACTCATGGCCTTAGCCGACGTCTATGACGCCCTGATCAGCCGCCGGGTTTATAAACCGCCTATGCGTCACCAGACGGCCGTGTCCATCATCAGCGAGGTCAGAGGGACCCATTTCGATCCGCGAGTAGTTGACGCCTTCCTGGAACTAGAAGAAAAATTTAAGCTGATAGCTTTAGAATTTGCCGACTTTGACGACGAACGGACGGCCTTGTCGGATTAAGTCCAACCTGTTAATAGAACGGGGTGCTGACTTGAAAAGAGCTGCACTGGTTAGCTAATTGGTTATATTTTAGATAGTTATGTCACAGTCTCTTGGCTATTTCGCATTTGAATTACGGGGCTTCTCGACCCAAATCTCCGCACGGCGGTTCTTTCTTAGCTCTTCCTCATCGCTTTCCGAGGAAGAAATGGGGTTTTCAGAGCCAAACCACGTAGTCATAACCTTGTCAAGTTCGGCTTTGACTCCTATTTTTATAATCTCTTCTTGGACTGCTTTGGCCCGCAACCTGGAAAACTCTTTATTTGGACTAGTGGGCTTTTCGTCCCCTATCTTGCAGGCGTACCCCTTGACATAAATCCTTCTATTGCTGTTCTGATAGCCAATTAGTTCTTCCCTCAATCCGCGCAATTTTTTCTTCTCATCCTCCGGTATGTCGGAACGATTTTTCGCGAATTTGACCATCGTCACGAAGTCTGGGGGCGCCGAAGCACTCCGGGTGTTACCCGATCGATAACCGATTTGAAGGTTTTCCTGATTCAACGAAGAAGTTTGACCATTTTGGGCTATCTTGTACCCATGCGTTCTTACTATTTCTTGGCCCAACGCTTTTGTGGCATATTCGATAAATCTCTTGGTGATGGAAGATGATCCACCCTCTGGATACTCCGGATCATAAAGATAAAAAGGCAAAGAAAGGGGATAGCGTTTCGTTTCAATACTAGCCTCATCGGGGTACACACCGTCCACCTCGAGCAGCTTAATTTTCAGTGCGTCTATAGTGCAGTTAGGGCCGGCAAATAAATCCTTTGTCTTATGGAAGCTGGCAAATCCAATGGCGTGTATGTCGCTGGAAACAAATTTTGCCAGTTCGAGGCAGTCGTATACTTCTTCAGCATTACCTGAAAACTCCTTCTTGTCCTTAACCACAATATTTCTAAATGTTCTGCTAATCCCGGATTTTCTGTCTCTTATATAAAGTTTGAGGGGTTGAGGTGAAATGCTACCTCTTCCGCTCGCCGGTATTCCGTCAAAGAATTTATCGGATAGTTCTTGTTTGGTTAAGTTGTTAAGGGAACTCTCTTTATGGGCAATGACGACAATAGCATCATAAGCCAGTTCGTGAACACGCAGCGTTCCCAATCCGGCGCATTCCGCCCTGCGTTTCTCCTTATCGCTAGCCTCCCGGACTGATAGCCCAACGTCACATTCCCCGAATATCAGATCCTTAAATCCCGCATCGGAACCTGTGGTTTGAATACAAACCGACATTTTCTCGCCGCCATGCACACCTACAAAGTATTGTTCCCATGGGGCCCTACCAGGTATTTGGGTTGGTTCAAGGGTACGTAGTTCCCGTGTCAAAAAGGCCTTGGCCAATGCCGGGGCCAGCTCTTCCCCGATGAGTTTGGAGCCGTGCAACCGCAGCACAACCTTACCAATATTCTCGGCGCTGGCCGGCCTAGGGGTGGGCGTGGGGCTTGGACATGGGGCGGGTGTGGGACATAGTGTGGTAGTAGCAGTAGACATGGTACTGGAGGTGGTCGTGGTCGTTGTTGTCACCGTTGTTCCGGTCAGCGCTGTTACTTTTACGTTGTTTTGATAACTTTTAACGAGCACAAAGGCTAAAGTTGCAGATAGGAAAAGCCAGCCTACAATGGCAAGCCCATGATCCGCAGCGAATTCTCTGATAGCGATCCACGCTATATCGATGATCGGTCTTTTATTGGGCATACAGAGCTCCCAGCAATTTAGAAATAGGAAAAAACACACCTGCTCGATTCAGTAAAGGCAATAACTGGCTGTAATACATATCTATCCATTAGGAGAAAGTCTTTTTCGCAGAGGCTTTTCTTTTCGCCTTGTTGATTGTCATCGATTCGATTTTGATTTTCTCCATCATTTTAGTTAGATCACTCCCCCACTCACCGCCCCAGTCTATCGAAAACACCCTTCGGGCCACGGCACTATTAGTTGAATAGATGGCCACATAAATAAGATATTTCCCTGAACCTAATCGCTTGTGTTGAACTATGGGGATATCGTCATAATTAAGCTCAAATTCTTTCCCCGTTTCAATCATAAGACTATTCATGAGTCCACAAAAGACCTTGCGTCGCGGGTTTATCAACACCATCCGGTCGCTTGTGCCTACCCATTTCATATTTACAGGTGTCGTGAAGTTGGGATGGTCTATGTACTTGCCGGCTCCTCCGTCATATTTCAAAATTCTTTCCAGCACAGCTTCACAATTTGTGGCTGAATCACGACCGCTATTTCTCACTCGGAAGCGAAAGAAAAAGGAAGGAGTTCCCTCCGTAGCAGTTTCGATGCAATCAGGATTATTCGGTTCGAAGTCTATTTTCAGTCTCGGCGCAAGGTCTACCCGATGTATGAGTTCTCGGAGGTACGGGACCGACAAGGCGACTATGCCCACAAAAAGTTGTGGCAAGAATGGCTTCCATTCGGCAGGAACGCTCTCCGATACCAACAACCAAATCAGCACCACGACCAGAATTATGGCTGCTGTGGATAAGAATGGGAATGTCGTCATGAGACCCCTCCTAACAGGATTTGTTCCTGGTAGATCGTTTGATTTTGACTAATTTGACGGGATGTTCTCTATAGTTTGAATATTTCATTCCCCACAAGCTGTCAATCGGGGCAAACCTGATTTTGAGCTTCGAAAAGCCTGCTTTTTTAGTCATCCAGAGCCTGATCTGATTCTAAGGGCATGTCGGGTTTTGGCGGCTCGCCCGGCAGACCTTTTAGAAGATTGCCACGAGTTGGGGAGATTAGAAATTACGTGGATCTCTCTCCTCTGCGTTCATCTGCGCCATCTGCGGATTTACGGATTTACGGATTTATTTCTGGCTACCAGTTCATTAAGACTCGGGCAGAAAAAATCCGCTATCTCACCTGAACTTTTTTCTTGACAACCGAAAACCGATCACGTATAGTCCCCTAAAATTTGAATATGACCTTAAAGAAATCCATCAAGAAAGAAAATCATCATGATCAGCAGCAACCACATCTTAACCATCAACGTGTCCTGGCAAGGCTTCTTTTATTACTTTAGCGGGAGAACTTCGCCCATGGACCGGTAGCTGCTGAATCCGATTGACAAGCTAAGAGCCGTGGGTAACCAAACCTGCGGCTCTTTTGTTTTATAGACTAAAATTTAACCCGCCCCCTCGTCGTCAGGGCACCCGGATATAAAAATGAAAAAAATGGAACTATCCCAACTAACAACATCAATAATCGAGCAGGCCAGCGACTCGATCTATACCTATTGGTGGGGATTCTTTTTTTATTTTTATACCTGGATAGGTCTGCCCTTGCGCTGAATTCGGATAGTTAAGAAAAAAGCCTTGGGTGGACCAACCAACCAGGGCTTTTTTTGTTTTTGGCACCGTCCAACGAGCTATTGAAACATTATTCATTACCCCCTAGTTTTATCAACCATAAGGAGACTATAATGATCGGTAAGGCAATCAGACTCGAAAGAATCATCAGTCGTGAAACCGGCAAGGCAGTTATCGTTCCGATGGACCACGGCGTCAGCTCCGGACCTATTGAAGGTATCGTTAACATGAGAGAGGCCATGTCTCAGGTAGCCACCGGCGGAGCCAACGCCGTAATCGTCCACAAGGGCATCGTGGCCCAGGGCCATCGCAAAAGCGGTCCGGATATGGGTTTGATCGTCCACCTGTCGGCCAGTACATCCATGTCGCCCGAGCCGCACGCCAAGACGCTGGTCTGCACTGTGGAAGAAGCCATGAAGCTCGGCGCGGACGCGGTGTCGGTCCATGTGAACGTGGGCAACGGTCACGAGCGGGAAATGCTCACCGACTTAGGAAGAGTGGCTGCA
Organism: Deltaproteobacteria bacterium; assembly: GCA_015233625.1. Lineage (GTDB taxonomy): Bacteria > Desulfobacterota > JADFXK01 > JADFXK01 > JADFXK01 > JADFXK01. The sequence goes on from JADFXK010000035.1 coordinate 6,219, forward strand.
ACTGCAACAGAATGGGGTATGCCCTTACTGGCCATGATTTACGCCCGTGGCTCCAAGATCAAGAACGAATACGACCCCGCGGCCATTAAACACGCGGCTCGGGTCGGTGCGGAACTGGGCGCTGATATCGTCAAAGTGCCATACACTGGTGATCCGGAATCCTTCAGCCAGGTGGTCCAGGGATGTCATGTGCCGGTAGTCATCGCGGGCGGACCGAAAATGACTTCCGACCGGGAAATCCTGGAAATGGTCAAGGGCGCTATGGAAGCCGGAGCCGCCGGAACCTCCATCGGCCGGAATGTCTTCCAGCACCGCAACCCCACCCGGATTATGGCTGCCTTGACCATGATCGTCCATAAGAACGCCACAGTAGACGAGGCCTTGAAGATGCTCGAAGCGCCGGCCAACGTCCACGTGTTGTATTAAAACCGATTGACCTTCAATCAGAAAGTTGACGGAAGCCATGACCACATATCAGGAGATCCTAGCCGGACCGGTGCGCTTGGTGCAAGGTAGAGCCGACATTCCCTACCGGGGATGTGCCACCGTGTTCGGCGCCATCTTTACCGACTATGACCGGAAGGTGTTGTTGGAGTCCAAAGACATCTCACACATCTATGGCCGGATGAGCCTTATCGGGGTTGATCCGGTCCTGGAAATCATGGGCAAAGACGACGATTTTTCCATCCGGAGCTT
>JADFXK010000035.1:7006-19141 GCA_015233625.1 Deltaproteobacteria bacterium
CCACCGCGAGGCTGTGTGCATCGAGGAACGCGAAAGATCCAAACAAAAGAATATCGCCCAGGTGGTCCGTCTGGTTCTTGAAAAGTTCCAGACCGAGTTGAATGGCCCGATGGGGCTTTATGGAGCTTTTAGTTACGACTTTGTCAGACTTTTCGAGGACATCGGGGATAGTCTGCCGGCCAGCCAGACACCCGATTTTCGGCTGTCATTATATGACACGTTTATCCTTTTTGATCATCTCAAGGAAAAAGCTGAAATCGTTTGCTTCCGCTCCAGCCAGATCGAAGCCGGTGCGGCAATTGACCGCCTGGCTGAAGAAACCCGACGACCGGCCGGGCAAATGGACCGGGCCCGAATCAAAGATGCTGGTTTCCTGTTGTCCCGCCAGGAATACGAAGACCTGGTCACCAGGGCCAGGCAATACATAATGGAAGGTGAAATCTTCGAAGTCGTTTTTGCCAACTCCTTGACGGCCCGTTTCGACGGCCACCCCTACGATTTGTACCTGCGTTACAGCGCGGCCAACCCTTCACCCTACCTCTTTTATCTGGATTATGGCGATGAACAGCTCGTTGGCGCCTCACCTGAGATGATGATCCGGTGTGAGGGAGGCATCGTCCACATCCGGCCGATTTCCGGCACTAAGCCGCGGGGCCGGGATCCTATCGAAGATCACGACAACATGTTGGAATTACTCAATAGCCCCAAAGAAAAGGCGGAGCTGGACATGCTGGTCGATCTGGCCCGGAACGATCTCAGCCGGGTCTGCCAACCGGGAGTGGAGATCAGTGACTATCGCTTCGTCGAAAAATATTCCCGGGTGATGCACACCGTAACCCATGTTTCGGGCCGGTTGCGGGACGGACTGACGGCATTCGACGCCCTGGTCAGCACCCTGAATAACGGGACCTTGACCGGAGCGCCAAAGGTGGCGGCCATGCAAATCATCGAACGGCATGAAAAAATCCGCCGCGGTTATTACGGTGGGGCCGTCGGCTACCTGACCTTGCATGGCGACCTGGACACCGGCATCGTCATCCGCACTGCCCACATCAAAGATCACCTCCTGACCTTCCAGGCCGGGGCCAGCCTGGTCTACGATTCAATTCCAGCCGAAGAATACCAGGAGACCTTAAACAAGGCCGCGGCCTTCATGTCCCTTTTGGAAACGGACGTGGGTTAGCCCGAATTCTTGCCCGGCCCAATGCCGCGATTCCGGTATTTTAGGAAACGGCAAACCGCCGAGAGAGCGAGAGACTTGCGGAACAGGGAGTGTCGGAATTCAATTCATGGGACGACTGGGGTATTCATATGAACAGAATAAATAGGATTTTGTTAATCGACAACTTTGATTCCTTCACCTTCAATCTGGTGGATTATTTTCGCCGGTTGGAATGTGAAGTCTCGGTCTACCGGAATACTCTACCGGTGGCCGACGTGGCCAAAATCAATCCCGAGCTGATTGTTTTTTCCCCTGGTCCCTCGATCCCATCTTCGGCCGGGAACATGATGGCCATTATTGACCGGTGGCACGAGTCCATCCCCATGTTCGGGGTGTGCTTAGGGCATGAAGCCTTTATTGAATATTTCGGCGGCAGCCTGCAGTTTGTCCGGCCGGTCCACGGTAAGGCGACGACCATTCATCACGACGGCCGCACCATTTTTAAAGACGTGGCGCCGGACTTCTGGGCGGGACGCTACCATTCCCTGGCCGCGGCCGAGGTGCCGGATTGCTTTAACATCTCCGCCACCAGCGAAGGCCTGGTCATGGGCATCCGGCACAAGAACCTACCCATTGAGAGCGTTCAGTTTCATCCGGAGTCGATCCTGACCATGAAAGGCCGCAATGGGTTCAAGATCATCGAAAATCTCATCAATCGGAAAATGGCCAATATGCCCGAAGCCGGGTCGCATTAAAACCCAATAACTGCTTTAATCAGGGGTCCGTCACCATGTCGAGCTACAAGAATATCGTCGCCAACCTGCTTCGTGGTCAGGAAATGGCCACATCAGACATCAGCTCTTTCCTTGAGGAGACCGTCGCCGGCCGGATAACTTTACCGCAACAGACGGCTGTTTTATCTTTGATCCAGGCTAAGGGACTGACCGCGGCAGAGCTTTCGGGCTTTGTCAATTATCTCTATGGCCAGATGCCGGAGCGACTGGAGTTGGACGACGCCCTTGATGTCTGTGGCACCGGTGGCTCCGGATTAGCCCGAATCAATACCTCCACCCTGTCGGCTTTCGTCCTGGCCGCGCTTGGCGTAAAAGTGGTCAAGCACGGCAACAACGCGGCCAGCGGCCGGTTCGGCAGTTTTGATTTACTGGAAGCCCTGGGGATCAATATTTTTGCCGGCTGTGACTTGTTGACCTACGCCTATGTGAAAAATAACCTGGCCTTTGTTTATGCCCGGCAATTCCATCCGGTCATGAAAAGTTTTGTGCCGGCCAGACAAGAACTGGGGTTTCCGACGGTGTTCAATATCCTGGGGCCGTTACTCAATCCGGCCAATCCGCCCTATCAACTCATCGGGGTTTCCTTTGCCGACAAAATGCGGTTGGTGGCCGAGACGGCCAGAGACTTGGGCAAGAAACGGGTGATGGTGGTTCGAGGCGACGACGGACTCGACGATGTCACCCTGACCGGAAGAACCAAGGTCGTGGAATTGAGGGACGGCGACATAGATGAATATTTCCTGACTCCGGAAGATTTCGGGGTGGCCCCGGCCGGCTTCGACCAGGTCAGCGGCGGGACCAAGGACTTAAATGTAGAGATGTCCCTGCGGATTTTGCAGGGGGAATGTGCTTCCCGTCACCTGGATCTGGTCTTGACCAATAGCGCCCTGGCCCTATACCTGGTCGGTCAGGTGCCCAACTTGAAAGATGGCTACGCCGCGGCTAAACAGGCGGTGGCCGACGGCCGGGCCTATGACTGCTTCCGGGGTTACCGGGAGAACGTCGCCAAAGAGACCAAATTGGCCGTCATTACCGCGGATAAGTGCCGCGAAGTCCAAAAACGAATGGTTAATTACCCGATGTCTGGTTTAAGGCAGGAAGTCAGTCGGGCCACGCGTGATTTTGCCGGGGCCTTGCGACAGGAAGGGCTGGCCGTGATAGGCGAACTGAAGCGCCGCTCCCCCAGCCTGGGCGATATTTATCAGGGGACCTTTGACCCTCCGGCTCTGGCCGGGCAGTTGGTAGACGGTGGCGCTCAGGCTATTTCCGTGCTGACTGACGAAAAGCATTTTGGCGGGAAGTTATCGTTTCTGGCCCAGGTGGCCCAGGCGGCACCCGCGCCTTTGTTGCGTAAGGACTTTATTTTTACTGAATATCAGGTTGTTGAGGCCAGGCGTCACGGGGCTGATGCGGTGTTGCTCATGGCCTCTTTATTAGACGCGGCCAAAATTGATCGCCTGCTGGCCGTGGCCAGGGACTTGGGCATGGAGGCCATTGTGGAGGCCCATGACGCGGCCGAACTGGGGCGGGTTTTGACCACCAGCGCTGAGATTATCGGGATCAATAACCGTAATCTTAAGACCCTGGAAGTGGATCTGAATACCACGGCCAACTTGATCGGCCTTATCCCGCCGGGAAAAATTGTGGTCAGTGAAAGCGGCATCAAATCCGCGGCCGATGTCCGTCGTCTACCGCGGCGAGTCAAGGCTATCCTGGTCGGCTCGGCCTTGATGTCCAACGGTGATCCACGAGGTAAGGTGGCGGCCCTGGCCGCGGCCCGAAAGATGCTTAAAATATGCGGCTTGCGGCGGGAAGAAGAGGCGGACTGGGTGTAGCAAATGGGCGTTGATCTGGCCGGGCTAAATTTTGTGCCCACATCCAAGAGATGTATCACTTTGGGCCAGGCGGAGTCCATCCGGTCCCGGTTGCTTTTGACCAAAGCCGTGGGTCTGTTTAGAGACCAGGACCTGGAATTGGTGAACAAGATCACCACAGGTTTAAAGCTCGACTACATTCAACTCCACGGGCAGGAGGATGCGGATTACATCTCCCGCTGCCAGGCCCCGGTGATCAAGAACATGCCACTCCGGGATCAGGCGGATATTGACCTGGCCCGATCATACTTACCGGCGGTCCGATATATCCTGTTCGATGGTTCGGAGCCGGGCCAGGGCCGGACTTGCAACCATTCGCTTTTGTCAAGCATTGATTTCCCCTTTCTCCTGGCTGGGGGGATCACCCCGGATAATGTCCAGGTAGCTGAATGTAGCTCGAAAATACTGGGCGTTGATGTGGCCAGTGGAGTCGAAACGGACGGGGTGGTGGATAAACGGAAAATTGCTCATTTAATCGACCGGTTGGACCAAAGATAGGATAAAAAACCGCTTATTTTCTTTAGGCTTAGGCTAAATTCCTTGACATTTATTGGTTACCTCCCTATAATTATAGTATGAAATATGATTTGGACAGGCCTCTCAGGATCCGAACGATCATGCTCATGCCGACATGACAGCTTAACCAACCGCACATCCAGATATATACCTTGCATCGTCATAATTGTCCCTTTCGGTTCCGTGCTCAGCGCGGCACCGACCCTGCGGGACGGATCAGCCCAGAAGCACCAGATGCCTTCGAAAGGGACAATTATGGTCATCGGGGCCAAAACATCCAACTTCTCGGCCCTGGTTCAGTTTGAAGGAAATTGTCGCCGAAGAACCAGTGCCGAGATTATTTGAGCACGTCCTAAACCGCAGTCCCATGATCTTGCCTGCCGCCATTTCCAGGTGAGTTTGCCGGGCTGGAAGATTTTTTGGCAGCGTTGATTTGAAAACCGTTTTGGATGCTTTTGTAATGGATGCAATAGAATAATGGTCGGGGCGGGTTGTGTAACTCTATAATCTTCTTGGGAGGTCGGCAAAATGAAAAAATTCGGATATTGGTCTTTTTCGCTGATTGTTCTATTTTGTTGGGTAAATATTGCCCACGCCAAGACCCTTAACGTGGTTTGTTTCGGTGCGGACGTACCAGGGATTACCTCGTTGGATCAGAGTTTTGATCCTGACTCTTACACCGTCATCACCCAAATTTTCGACAGTCTCGTCCATTTGGACTTGGATGGGAAAAGAATCCCGGGCTTAGCCACTTCTTGGAAGTTGGTCTACGACAAGACTTATGAATTCGATCTCAGAAAAGGGGTTAAATTTCACAACGGTGAGGATTTTGACGCGTCCGCGGTAAAGTTCACTTACGAAAAGGTTGCCGATCCGGCTGCTAAAACGGGAAATGCCTGGATACTCAATACGATTCAAGAGGTCAAAATTGTTGATCCCTACAAGGTCCAAATAAAATTGAAACAACCTGATGGGATGTTTCTTTTTCGACTGTCTATGTTTGGGTCTATCGCTCCCCCCAAGTATATCCAACAAGTCGGGATGGACGGATTCAACAAAAAACCGGTCGGAACCGGCCCTTTTAAGTTTGTCGAATGGGAGAAGGGAAAGAAAATCGTTTTAGAAAAGAACCCCAACTACTGGCAAGCCGGGATGCCCAGCGTTGATCAACTCATATTTGACATCATCCCTGCCGATCAAAGTGTGGACGCCCTGTTATCCGGTAAAGTCGACCTGGTCACCAACATCAATCCCAAAGATATGGAGAAAATAAACGCGAACCCCAAGTACAAGACAATGAAGCGACTGGTCCTTCAGGGATACTGGGTCATGTTGAAAAACAAGGGCCCGCTGGCCAATGTCACCGTCAGAAAAGCTTTAAATTACGCGGTAAACAAAGACAACTTGATCAAAGTTCAAGGCGGTGGTCTGGGCTTGCCGCTGGCGTCGTTGGGTAAGAAGGGCGAATTAGGTAAAAATAATGAGATTACGCCCTACCCCTATGATGTGGCTAAGGCCAAAAGCCTGTTGGCGGAAGCGGGGTATGCCAATGGGTTCACGATCAAGGCTCTGTCCATCAAAGAGGCGGCCCCTCTCTCCCAGGCCATTGTGGATGATTTAGCCAAAATAGGCGTGAAAGTAGATATGGAGCTGGTGTCTCGACCGGAATGGGCGAAGCGAGTAGTCGTGGCCAGGATGCAAGGGAACCCTTACCCAGGCGACATGACCATAAATCTGGTGGACAACCCGATAGTGGACCTGGATTTTCACGCCGGTCTGTTCCTGGCCTCGTCCAGTCCCTGGTCATTGATTAATGATCCTGAATATGATAAGAAATTTACCTGGTCGCTGTTAGTGCCTTCGTTAGGCGAGCATTTGGCGGCGTTGCAGCAGGTGGACAAGTATATTCATGATAACGCCATGATGATCTTTACCTTTCAACCCGAAAGAGTTTTCGGACTTAAGAAGGAGATCACCATCCCCAACATCGGCCTTACTGGACACGACGACTATTTTGTCTTTTCTCAGGCGAATTAGCCCAATTCGTTGGAGTCTCTCGGCCTGGCTATTTCACCGGGCGACCGGATAATACCTTTCCGGACCGGTTGGGGATTCTTCCAAACATCGAAAGCGGCGCTCGACCCGGGAGAATTAGGCATCGAATCTCGATCCGGCGGGCCTCCTTTTTCAGGTACTCAGCCTGGTACCGAACCGGGAGGTCCCGTATTTTACCATACTCGGCACGGCCACAATTGACGCTCTTGAAGGCACCTGTTGCCGGCCGCCCGGGTAAAACCCTTTTCCAGGCCGACTTAGCTGACCCCGGATTGGAGTCAAAAAGGGATTATGGGTATAATTAAGACCGTTCTAGGCACTAACTAAATCAAACCAGCTTTCGAGGACGTCCATGAAAATATTTTCGGCTTTGACCTTTAAATCCAAGATGTCACTCTGGGTAGTATTTGTGACCTTGTTGACCCTGGCCATTGTCGGCTTTAATTATATCCAGTCCCGAAAAGAGTCCTTAATAACCAGCGAGCGAATCATCAATCTCATCGCCCAAGAAGGCGGGAAAGACCTCACCGGCTATCTTCATGCCCACCAAGATACCTTTGCCCGTTGGACCGGTGAAGATGTTTATGGGATGTCCATCGAATATGGCACGCTGGAAGAATTGCGGCCTAAGTTTGACTCCATGTTAAAAACCCAGCCCGGATTCTTGATGCTGTTGTTGACCGACAATAATGGAAAAATCTTAACCGGCGTAAGCAAAGGCGATGGAACAGCGTTAGCTGACATTAAGAAAGTGGATGAAGTCTCAAAACTCTCAGATCAGCCGGCCAGGTGCGCGACACTCATCAGAAATGACGTTTTGAAGCAATTCAAACAAGAATCACCCTATACTCTGCTTTTTAGTTTCAAGGCCAAGGACTCGACGGGGAAACCGGTGGGCTTTTTTCTAGCCTATCTCGACTGGTCGCATCTTCAGGAAATGGTGCTGAATGTCGCCAACAAAATGAGAATCAGCGGCTTTCCCAACGCCTCGGTTTCTATTTTTAACGACGCGCTGATATCTCTGGCCCATTCCGACATAAACCTTATAACCAAGGAATTCAACTTAGGCCAAGATCCGGCTTCATGGTTGAAAGAATCTACGGGAGCAACTATCCGAAAATTCGGTACCTCATATTTAACCTCTGTCCCGATCAAGACATCTTTCACGGCCGACACTAAAACGACAACGCATCCTGAATTGAATTTCACTCTGTGGATTCCAGAAAAAGATATCCTGATCAATATCCATAAAATATTGATGACTTCTTCCGGCATCACCGTTGTTGGTCTAACTATATCGTTTATCGTGGCTTTTCTGATTACCCGCAGCATTACCCGGCCCATCCGGAGAGTGGTCGACGGTCTCAGTGATGGTTCCGAACTCCTCACGGCGGCGTCTGATCAGGTCTCATATACCAGTCAGGAGCTGGCCAACGGGGCAACCGAGCAAGCTGCGACAATAGAAGAGGTTTCTGCCTTCCTCGACACCCTGGCCTCCACGGCTAAACATAATGCGGACAACGCCAAACAAGCCAACCAACTTATCACCGAAGCCACTGGAAGTGTTAGAACCACCAAACAGTCTATGGAACGCCTGACGCTCTCCATGCAAGAAATTTCCACCACCAGTCGAGACACGCAAAAGATCGTTAAAACCATCGACGGAATTGCCTTTCAAACCAATCTGCTGGCCCTAAATGCAGCGGTCGAAGCCGCCCGTGCGGGGGAGGCCGGAGCAGGATTTGCGGTGGTCGCCGATGAAGTCAGAAGCCTGGCCTTACGCGCGGCCGGGGCGGCCAAGAGTACCGCCGAATTGATTGAAGGTAATGTGCGGAACATCAATGAAGGGGCTACGTTGGTCGAAAAGATAGCTAAGGAATTTCACGGAATAGTGGCTAATGTTCAAAAAGCAAATGAGTTAGTCGGCGAGATAGCCGCCTCCTCCGGTGAACAAACCGAAGGAATTTCTCAGCTTAGTAGTGCCGTGGCCGAAATAAGTAAAGTGACCCAAGAAAATTCCGCCACCTCGGAAGAGTCGGCGGCGGCGTCTGAAGAGATGAGCGCCCAGGCCAGGAAGCTGGAGGAGATTGTTTATGAACTACTCAGCATAATCGGTCTGAAAAGAGAAAAGCCGAAAGATATGGGTCAAATTGCCTATTCGGAAAGCAACACCTCCGAGACATTATTTTCAGGATATCAATTGACATCGGAGCGGCCTGGGAATCAGCCGGCCTCGGGGGTTCGGTGCGTGCCGAAATGTCACCCTTCGGCATGATGGACATAACCTGTTCACCGGTAATGCCGGCGGGTCATCAGCCTGCCGACTTTGGTCACGGCCGGGACGATGAATGAGTCAAAAATCAACGCAACTTGATCGATTTTGTTCAAAGTCCGATCCCTTGTCATTTCGACTGAATGTTTTTCACTCTAAACTAGTTCTACCTTGAAGATTCCTGTCCCGCACAGGGTCCATTTCAAAAACCTGGCCTGCCATCCTACCCCGGTTCGCAACTGATGACCTGAGAGGGCAGCGCCACATTTGCGCCGAGACCCCCTCGGGTCTACCGGCAGAGATAACCATGCTTACAGAAAAACTAATGAATGTCGAAACCGGGTATTTCGGCGAATTCGGCGGACGGTATGTGCCGGAAATGCTGGTCCCCATCATGGATGCCCTGCGAGACGCCTTTGTCCGGTATTATCAAGACGAGGAATTTCTGGCCGAACTGGCTCATCTTAATGAAACCTACATCGGCCGTCCGACTCCCTTATATTTTTGTCAAAACCTGACCACCAGGCTGGGTGGCGCCCGGATCTACCTCAAGAACGAGGGTCTGTGCCATACCGGGGCCCATAAGATCAATCATTGCCTGGGCCAGGCCCTGATCGCCAAACGGATGGGTAAGAAGCGGGTCATTGCCGAGACCGGGGCCGGGCAACATGGTCTGGCCACTGCCGCGGTTTGCGCCAAGCTGGGGATGGAGTGCGTGGTCTACATGGGGGCGAAGGATTATGAACGGCAACGGCCCAATGTCTTCTGGATGGAGCGGTTAGGGGCCACGGTGATGGAGGTCAAGGAGGGCGGTCAAATCTTGCGGGACGCCATCAACGCGGCCTTGCGCGATCAATTGACCAATCCTACCGACACCCACTATCTCCTGGGCACGGTCTGCGGACCCCATCCCTATCCGGTCATGAATACCTATTTTCAGAGCGTGGTCGGCCGGGAGGTCAAGGCCCAAATCATGAAGCAGGCAGGTAAGTATCCTGATTATCTGGTCGCCTGCGTCGGAGGCGGGAGCAACGCCATGGGCCTGTTCTATGAGTTTTTAGACGATGAGTCGGTCAAGATGGTCGGAGTGGAGGCGGGAGGCGAGGGTATTGAGGAAGACAGCCGGAAATGCCGGCACGCCGCCCGGATGCAGTCCGGATATCCCGGCGTCTCCGAAGGATTTAAGTCTCTCTTTCTGCAAAATGATGACGGCCAGATCAAAGATACCTCCAGTGTCTCAGCCGGACTGGACTATTCCGGTGTCGGCCCTCAGATGGTCTATCTGCGGGACATCGGCCGGGTTCGGTTTACCTACGCCTTTGATGACGAGGTGCTGGCCGCGTACGACCTTGTGGCCAGGTCGGAAGGCGTTTTCCCGGCCTTGGAATCAGCCCATGCCTGCGTTGAGGTAATTAAGATGGCCCCTCAACTTTCCCGTGACGAAATAATTGTTTTCAACTGTTCCGGCCGGGGCGACAAAGATCTGTTCATTGTGGCGCCTCGCTTAGCCAAGGACAACTTCGCGGCCTTCCTTCGCAAAAAGGTTGATGAACTGGGCAGGTAGGCGCCTCTTCCAATCATGTGTGGAACACCTATGAAAAATCAACAAATAAAGATAATGTCCCATCTGGTCGCCGGGTATCCCAGCCTGGCCGAGAGTGAGAAAATCGCCCTGGCTATGGCCGGGGCAGGTGTCTCGTATATTGAAATTCAGATCCCCTTTTCCGATCCGGTAGCCGATGGGCCGACCATTGCCGCGGCTAACCGCCATGCCCTGGATCGGGGCACTTCGGTGAACGACTGTTTCGAGCTGATGACTCGGCTTAAGGAGCGGGTGTCCATTCCCCTTTTGTTCATGTCGTACTACAACATCCTCTTCCGGCACGGGGTCGACGCCTTCTGCGCCCGAGCCGCCGCGGCCGGTTGCTGGGGTCTGATCGTACCCGATATCCCCTTTGATGAAGAGCCGGGTAACGGTTATTTAGCCGCCTGCGCCAAATGGGGCCTGAATCCAATTCTGGTCATCTCGCCCATCACGCCACCGGACCGGTTGCGGGCGATTGGAGAAATGGCCAAAGGCTTCGTCTACTGTGTCTCCGGTTTTGGAATCACCGGTCAGGAGCGCAACGTATCGGATGAGACCAGGGACTACCTGGCCCGGGTCCGGCAACACATCTCTCAGCCCCTGGCCCTGGGTTTTGGGATTTCCAGCCAGGATCAAATTGTGGCCGCGGCCGAGGTGGCCGACATCGTGGTTATCGGCAGCAAAATCATTAACCTGTACAACCAGGGCAGTGAAACGGAAGGTCTGAAGAATATTAGTGACTTCCTGCAAATAAGTTAAAAAAATCATTCCGGTAGAGGACGCCCAGGACTCGTGGAGAAGACAGGAGGGTTAGAGCGCAGGTTGGTTTCAATCTAAACCAATATGCTGAAATACTCCCCTGCTCAACTTCCGTGAAGCTCCGGCGTCCTCTTTTTTTTCCTCGGCATCCCATAAGAGACCTGAACGCCTATATCGCTTAGCCTATTCATCGAACTCGGGTTAATTACCGGCGGCTGAGAGAATAAACTGCGGCAAAGCCACACCTAAGATACTTCCCCCAACTGTCATCGGCGGATTTCCTGAAGGATCAGTTTCGGGTTTGTTTAGGGGGAAAATTATTTTCATAGTTTGATCCAAATTTTTTCCAGTTCTCCGCCCCTGCCCCTTTGTGACAAATACCCTTGTTATTGTGACATTTTTGTGACTTTTCATATTGCCTCTTCAGACTGGGCTTAATCGAATACGTTCCCACAAAGTAAGATAACATGTTGATATAAAACAACTATACCTTAGATATACTATACTTCATCCATATGAATAGTACCGAACTTATTTCTTGACTTAAGCGAAAAATTATAGTAGGGTTTGATCTACACTACCGGGTTTCCCTTAGGGACGAGAAGAAAAAAAGCGGTAAGATAGGATGTCAATTCTGATCCAACTTAACCCATCCCATGGAAAGGTCAAAAAAGCAGATCTGATGTTCAAGAACATGGCGACATACTAAAATTTCTGCATTGTCGCCCCGTTATAAAGTCCTCCCTGTCTGTTCATAAACCAACACGTCAACCGACTAGCTATTCAACAATTTGCACAGTGACCGTCAAAAGTGAGTTATTTTCAGTATCAGTAACAATTTTCATTACTGGTCGTCATCGGCGTCTTAAGATCTTTTTAATCGTGAAATATTTCACGTGCGCGTGGCTAAGAATACGGCAAGATCCTCGGGGGGCAGACTAGCTCAACTCCCCCCCCCATGGAACCACAAAGAAAGGGAATACCCCTAGTTAAAAAAAAAGACTGTCGGGAAAAAAAATTTTTTTGGGTTTCATTTTTTGCCGGAGTTGAATGGCTGTTTTGGGGTGGTCAGTTTTAATTCGCACCAGGAGGCCAAAAAAAGGTTCCATCATTTCCCG
>JADFXK010000360.1 GCA_015233625.1 Deltaproteobacteria bacterium
CGATGCGCCCTGGGTAGTTGTTCACTGCACCGGTGAAGGCTCCTCTCTTGTGGCCGAACAGCTCGCTTTCGAGAAGCTCGACAGAGAGGGAGGGGCACGATATGGTACAGAATGGTTTTGAGGCGCGGGGGCTCCAGGAGTGCATGGCCCGAGCCAGGATGGATTTTCCGGTGCCGCTTTCGCCGTGGATGAGGATGGTGGCTTCGCTATCCGCCACCTGCCGGGCCATGGAGAGGACGCGCAACATGGCGGGGCTCCGGCTGGATAACTCGGCCTCCGGGGCAGCCTGGCTCAAGGCTTCCTGCAGAGTCTCTACCTTCTGTTCCAACGTGCGTATCCGGGCCGCCTTCCGGACCAGGGCGGCAACTTGATCGTGGGTAAAAGGCTTAGGAAGATAATCGAAAGCGCCGCGCCGCATCGCTTCAACGGCGGTATCAATGGACGCATAGGCCGTGATGATGACTACCTTCATCCACGGACAGGCAGCCCGGAATCCCGAAACCAGATCCATTCCGGATTCCGCGCCAAGACGAAGATCAACCAGGGCTAGATCGAAATAGCGCCGATTGGCTTCAATCGAGGCGTCTTTGGCATTGCTCAAAGCCGTTACCTGATGCCCCTCCGCCTCCAGGGCCACAGTCAGCACCTTTCGAATAGTCGGTTCATCATCGACTACCAGGATGTTCAGGGATGGTAAAATCTTCTCAGGGTCTTCCATATATGCCTTCTCTTTCCACACTGAGGTTTGGAGTTTTGAGCTGCAAAACGGCCGCGAATCTCACTTCATGCCGCAGCTTGCGCCGAGTGATATTCCTCTACCCTCTCCTGTGATTTTGCATCCACCACCACCACCGTGAGGTCCTTGGCTCTGAGAATCAAACGTTCCGCCAGGGTCTTTCGGCCAAACAACCGCTTTACTAGAGGCAAAGGACTCGGGCGGCCGATGACGATGTGCCCCACCCGATATTCCTTGGCAAAGTGGAGGATCGTATCAACGATATCCTCCCCCTTATAGGTAAAGACGATAGCTCCGAGCTGGTTGGCCAGGGTCAACGTTTCGGAAATATGGCGCTGGGTCGCCGCATCAATGACGGCCGGAGTTTCGCGGTGAGTCTGAACATAGACGGCATACCAGTTGCGGTTGAGGCGCCCGGCCAGCCGTGAGGCGTAGCGCAACAGGGCTGCGGAATTGGGGCCGCGAGAGCTTAGGCAGACCATCACCTGATCGGGGGCCATACCAGGCTCCTCATCGGGAGTACTGCGACGCTTCAGGTCGATTTGAGAGGCCAGCTCCCGCAAGGTCAATTCCCGGAGCTCGTCCAAGTTGGTTCGTTTAAAGAAATTGTCCAGGGCGGTTGCCACCCGCTCAAGAGGGTAAACCTTGCCCTCTTTTAATCGTCTTTGAAGGTCTTCAGGCGCCAGATCTACGTTCACTACTTCATCGGCTTCGGCTAGCATCGAATCGGGCAAACGTTCATGTACCTTGACACTGACAAGAGCCTCAACCGTATCATAGAGGCTCTCCAAATGTTGGACATTGAGCGTGCTTATGACATTTATGCCCGCGTCCAGAAGATCCTGCACATCCTGGTAGCGCTTGGCGTTTCGGCCGCCGGGAGCATTCGTGTGGGCCAGCTCATCCACGAGGGCAATTTGCGGCTTGCGAGCCAACACTGCATCGAGGTCCATTTCTTCTATGGCAATACCGCGGTATTGAATCTGCCTTTTGGGAACGACCTCCAACCCTTCGGTGAGTTTGGCGACGTCGGCTCGTCCGTGAGTCTCGACCAGCCCAATGACGACATCGATGCCCTCCGCCTTGAGGCGATGCCCTTCCTGTAGCATCTGCCAGGTCTTTCCCACGCCTGGACCATAACCCAGATAGATCTTCAGCTTTCCGCGCTGAGCGCGTCGAATAAGTTGAAGGAAGCTAAGAACCTTGTCTTCGGGCATCGGATTCCTCCGTGAGTGCATCTATATTCGTGCTTCTCCATCTGGTCAAATTAATGTGCTGGGTTCAATTAGCTCTGCCGCCCTCAAAGTAAAGACGAACTGCGTCCCTTTGCCCGGTTCGCTGGTGACATCTATTTTCCCACCGTGAGCCTCGATGATCTCTTTCACAATAGCCAGCCCCAATCCCGAGTTCCTTTGCTGTTCCCGACCCGGTACCCGGAAAAACTTCTCGAAGATATGTGGAAGATACTCCCTGGGTATTCCCGCCCCGGTATCTTCAACACAAAAACGCACCATGGAACCATCACGTTGAGCGGATACGGTCACTTGTCCGCCAGGAGATGTATTCTTGAGGGAATTGCTTAGAAGATTGGTAAAGACGCTTTCAAGGCGCATCGAATCGGCCAAAACGGGCGGAATGTCCCCAGGTATATCGAGGACCAGGGCAATGCCTCGATCAACATAGGCCGATCGCATCTCTTCGACGGCCTGAAGGACTGTCTGTTCGGTATTTACCTGTGTCAGCTTGACCTCGGAATATCCTGACGCGATTCTCCCGATATCCAGGAGATTTTCGATTATGTGATAAAGCCGGTCACTATCGTCGCGCGCGGCTGAAAGGATTTCTGTTTGTTTTGACGTCAAGGGGCCGAGCTTTTCGTTCAGGAGTACATGGGTGGCCAGCCTGATGGAGGTGAGGGGAGTTTTCAGCTCATGCGATACTGTCGAGATTAAATCGCTCTTGATTTCATCATTCTTTCGCTTGCTTGTAACATCTGTGAGCACGATGGTTATCCCAATAAGACTGCGGTCTTCATCGAAGATGGGCACGGCCCGAGGAATGTAAAATTGCTCATCGCCGTCCTGAAATATCTGAATAACACCATCGTACCCTTTAGGATGAATAGACCGCTGTTCTTGGCTTACCCGGGTGAAGAGTTCAGCGATTTTCTCATTTCCGGCCGCATCGACGGTGGACTCCGGTTTCAGACCGAACAGGCGCTGCGCCACATTGTTGGAAAGCTCGATCTCTCCGATTGGACTGCAAATGGCAACGGCATCTGAAAGGGTATCCAGCGCCAACTGAATGGCCCGCTGCGTTCGGCGAAGGCGGGCTCGACCAGTGCGCCTGAATTTGCGAAGACTCGCCGCCATCTCGTTGAATGCGGCAGCCAACTCCCCAACCTCATCCCGCGAATGGACTTTTACAACCAGATCCAGATTACCCTGCTGAATTTCCCGCACCGAGCGGGTGAGTTGGGTGATGGGCTTCACAACAGAAGGACCGATCACGGCTATGAGGATTATCGTGAGCACAACTCCGGACGCCACCAGTACGATCATTCTAATAGTAGTTTCGACACCCCGCTGGCGGGCCTGGCCATCTGCGGAAACCATATTGGCCAAATTGATGTCGATGACTCGCTGGGCAGTGTCTCGGACTTCCTGAGAACGGGGTAGGAGGTAGGTTCGATAAAGGTCTCTCCGGGCATCTTCAGAACTTGTTGAATTGATGAATCTTTCAAACTCGCTCCGGTAAGTCTTCCAGAGTCCGGTCAGACGATCCGTGAGCTCCTGTTCCCCAGGAACCGTCACATTTCCTTGCTGAAATTTCAGGTTTTTCTCAAATTTGATGATAGAGGATTTGCTCTTTTGCCGTGGGTCTTCGGGAACTCCCCAAAACGCGAATTCAGCGATTCGATCAAGGTGCTCAAGAGAATCCTTCATTTTTATACATGCTGCGACACTGTCGTAATTCTCGCGAAGGATCCGTTCTATGTCCATGCTGGACAGTGTGACCGTCCGGACGCTCATCAGGCCGACGATAACCAGGATCGTCAGCGGCCCGCAAAATGTAATGATCAATTTGGACTTGAGGCTCATCGCTCTCTCCTTACGCCGATATCTTATAGCAAGCCTTGTGCCAGCTTCTGGTAGCACATGAAACATTATGATTACAAAAGCTTGCTTGTGTCAAGAGATTCGGAAATGGCAGGAAGGATTTCAAAATACAAGGGGAGTTATCTCTTAATATTTCAAAATGAAAGATAGACTTGGATTGGGTTACCAGTCGTGTTCTTTGCATCTTAGCCATAGTAGCATGAACGGTATAAGAAGAAGTCGGGCTTCGCGGCGAGGACGCTGATGCGGTACCGGATAACCGGAATCAAAAAAAACGTCGTGATTAGCTGAAATTAAGGCGAGTGGAGTAAAAGAATCTCCAGGCCGCCGATCCTCGCGGACCGACGGTCTGGACGACATTGAATAGAATTGGTGAATAGGCCTCGAAGGGGAAAACCCTAGAAGGCCATGCCCAGCGTGACGCCGCCAAAGAAGAACTGGGAGTCATCGCTAAAGCTGGTGGCTCGGATCTCGTTCTTGGCACTGTTGCTCAGGGGAAAAGAATAACCAACTTGTGGTGCAGCGGTAAAATAGGTGCAGAAAGGAATAGTCATGCCCACAGTAACCAGACCATCATGGAAAGCATTAAAGTTGTTCGTGGTCGATTTGAGGTTGTCGTCATAGTCGACGGTTTTGTCGGTATCCGACTTGAGGTAGCCGACCGACGCAGCCAGGTCCACGGTGATCTTGTCCACCACCGGAATTGAATGGTTGACCCCCAGCTTGAAAT
>JADFXK010000361.1 GCA_015233625.1 Deltaproteobacteria bacterium
TATATCACGCTTCAGGCCTAACTCCCGGAACATTTTCAGATAAATGACATTGGGCCTCGCCCAACAAAACGGCACAAATGAGGATGTGAAGATCCTCTGCGCGGGATTCGGATTCGTTTGCGCAATTGAACACTTCAATAATGGGAATGATTCTGGTCTCGTTTCCCTCACCTCGTACCTTCACCCGCCTGCGTTCGAAGTCGATATCCCGGATATCGAGGTCCGACAGTTCTCATCTTTGCACTCCAGTCCAGAAGAGCGCTTGCCGATGGTGCGATCCCGAAAATTCATGGAGAAAACGATAATCACTTAGATTTCCCCAGGGTTCAGATGATAGGCGGAAGCCGATATTTGCTGTTTAATATGTATTGCATCCTTCTATCTTTTGGTGTAAAAAATTGCACAATGCTATTTTAAAACTAACAAGCCCCCCTGTCAAATCAAGGGCTGACATGGGAAGAGCTGCCCGGTTCCGGCAGAAGCTGCCATGGCGAAAAACATAGCTATCTTGCTGCCGGACAAAAGTAAATAGCTGTCTATAGGGGTTAGCTTGGGTACGATTTAAGGCCATCGGTAGCCATACTTTTGAGCACTCTTTTGTTTGTACTGGACAGGGTAATCGGTCATTCTACTAACTCGGCCAGATGGGGGGACAAAGATGGGTAATTCAAAAATTGTTTTTCTGATTATTGTACTGACCTCGTGTCTTTCTATTTTCCAACCAGTGACGGCGCAAGAGACTGGGCAGCCATCTGCTATGAAAGAATTTGATGGAACTGAGCGGGCCACGGAATTGCTGAATTCTTGGCGAAGTAGCCACAAAGTGCTCGATGAAGCAAAAGAGATCTTAGATCAGACTTTAAGGGCAAATCCTAACAATTATAAAGCATTGAAGGAACTATCCCGCTATTATATTAAGGATGGCCTTATTAAGGGCAAGTATATGGAGGTGGAAGGAAGAATTCTCCTCGTCAGTCAATTTAAATGGGGATCACTTGAATTAGCCGAAAGCACGCTAAAGAAGGCTTTGGGTATCAAGCCTGACTACGCAGATGGTTATGTTCTTCTTGGCCATGTATATACCAAACAGTTGAAGTTCAAACTAGCCCGTGAAGCTTTGACCAAAGCTGAATCCATTAGAACTGATACTCCCTGGTTGCATCTGAATTGGGCTGAGCTTCTTGTTTCAACTGGCGAAAAAGAGGCCGCAGTTGATCGGTATATGCGCGTTTTAAAAAGCGGAACAACAGAAAAGGCCGCGCTGGTTAATGCATATAACTATTTGGTCGACTATTATAAGGAGATAAAACAATATGATAAAGTAAATGATATTTATAAGCAAATGACGGAAATAGACCCGAAAGACGCCTGGCTCAGGGGAAATTATGCCGATTTCCTACGAATCCAGTTAGGAGCTTACGATGAGGCAATTAAATATGCTCGCGAGGCTTTGAGGATTATGAATTACGGCGTGGGGAGAAAAATACTGGCCTGTTGCCTTTGTGCCAAAAGTGCTGACCTGGTCATTAATCACAAGGGCAAGGAAGATGAAGCGCAAAAGTATTTCGACGAGGCTTTTCAGGTTTTTCCTCATCTGGACGTGGTTATGGCTTATGGAGGTTCGGAGCCCAATGGAGTCGCTTTAGTCAAGTATTTAATAATGAAAGGCATTTCCGTAGATGGACGGACTGAGGACGGATCGACGGCCTTGATGATCGCCGCCAACTGGGGTCGGACTGACGTCGTTGTGACTTTGTTGTCGTTAGGCGCCGATCCTAATGCAGTCTCAAGAACCGGATGGACGGCGTTGCTTGGATCCGCCGATGGGGGCCATTCCGAGGTGGTCAAGACGCTCCTCGCCCACGGGGCTGACCCTAATCAAAAACTGCTGATCAAGGATGCCGCGATGCTGGCTCAGGAAAAAGGCCATACGGAACTTGCTAAATTTATTAAGCAATACATCGCGAATGCCACTCCCAAGCCCTGAGTCCTGAAATAGGCAAGAAGGATTAAATTAGCCTCTCGGCAGATCGACAACCAATTCCTATTCTTCCTGGGGGAGCAACCACTCCTGGCCAGGCTCGGCGCTGGAAGGAAAAGACACTGAAGAGGGACAAAGAAGGGCCGATGTTCGAATATCTTTGGCGTGAAACGTATAACTGATTTCAGGATAAGGGGCTATGAATACAACTATCGTCAACAGTCGTCGGTGTGGGTTTTGTCAGAAATATGGTTCCAAATCCTGATGGATCCTGGATCAAATTTTACTATGATCTCTTTAGAAATAGATTTATAGGATTTGATCCAACCTTATATCGCGTTTAAATATGGAGCAATCGCTCCTAATGTGTTTAAATGAAGTGCATCCAAACGTAATATTGAATGGAAAGTAGATATGTCAAAATTCTTGCCTTGGATTTGCTTTGCAGCTATAAGTGTTGCAATAGCTTTTTTGTTGCATACGAAGATCAAGAATATCCTCTTAGCAAGCGTACTTACTGGGTTGGTTGTATCTACAATCTATCTAATAATAGACTTCTTAGTTCTTGGACATCTAAACCCTTTTCTTCTAATTGCACTAATCAGTTGTGCTATGATTTCATTTTGTATAGGGGTTGCCGTTGGGATTTTTTTTGCTCGGAAACGGATAATAGAGAAAGAGATACCTGTTTGGTCGGCAAACCAGATTCGAAAAGGTTATGCCAGGTGTATTACCGGCTTCGACTTACGAGTTGCATTGATGACTGATTTACACGGAGAGGGCAGGAAATTTCCTGCGACGGTGGATGAGCTGATTTGGCCTGAAATTAACATCAAAGAAGAATTAAAATCCGACCACAATGGCTTCGGGGTATTTGATCTTATTGATGATGAGGTAAGAGATGCGGCCCATGCAGAAGCTACTATGCTGGTGGCCTTCGACTTACCTGAGGATTATGTCGGTGTGTTCTCATCTACTTTTGGACTTAGGCCAATACCGGTCGAGTCGGTGTCGTCTGACAAGAGTTGGAAATTCCTGGGGTTCGACGTCGCTGATATGCGAACAAGGTCCAGTGGTCTGTATAGTTTCACCTTGACGGAATCTGATAGGAAAAGGAAAGAACTACTGAGGGAACTGCAACTTAACTCTTTTGGACTTTTGCAGGATGAAGAGGAAGCTATTAAAGTATCAAGGGCTTTCGATGAAATAGTGCCTTCGCATGCCCCGTTTGCTCCATGTGGTGTATGGTGGTGTACGGTTCTGTAAACATTAGAGCGTTCTTTGGTATCATACGTCGGCCGGGCGGGGCCTATTCCAGCCAACCATGTGGCAGTAAGCGCGGGCGAGATCGATGCCAACGGCAAATCCCACAGCTATACTTTTGCCAACCAGTTCGGCCTGGTGAAATCAATCGCGGTGAGCAACGCCGTCAACGGCCTGGGCCAGCGCGTGAGCAAGACCGGGGCCTCCGCGGCGTATTTCGTCTATGACGAGGTCGGGCAGGACTTGCTGATTGAACGAGCGCACCCGTTTATAGGTTAAATGTCCGTTTGTCACACCTTGAACTTAGCGACGATATTCTTCAACTTAACCGCTAAGTCGTTAAGTTTTGCCACACTGGTATCAACATTTGTGCTGCTGGTCGACATTTCCCTGGTTGCTTGATTGACCTCGCTAATATCACGGGCAATTTCTTCTGCCACAGTCGAACTCTGGACCACATTCTCAGTAACCTCCTGGATCCCCTGTGAGGCCTGGTTGACGTTCGCGGAAATTTCCCTGGTGGTTACCGACTGCTCTTCAACCGCAGTAGCGATTATGGCGACCATATCGTTGACCTCGACGATGATCTTCGAGATCCCGTCTATCTCCCGAACTGTCTCAATAGTCGAATCCTGAATACTTTCGATCTTCTTCTTTATTTCCAGGGTCGCCTTCGCCGTCTGCCTGGCGAGTTCTTTAATTTCATTGGCAACAACGGTAAATCCCTTCCCGGCTTCCCCGGCTCGCGCGGCTTCGATGGTCGCGTTCAGGGCCAGGAGATTGGTTTGTTCGGAGATTTCGGTGATGGTTTCGGTAACCTTGCCGACCTCTTGGGCCGCCCGGCCAAGATAATCGATCTTTTGTGAGGCGCTCTTTGATTTGACCACCGCCTGTTCACTAATGGACCGAGTCTTATCCGTGTTCTGCGAGATCTCGTTGATGGAGGCGGTCGTCTCTTCGGTGGCCGATGAGACCATGCTGACATTGGACAAGGCCTGTTCAGCAGCAGATGCGACCGACTCCATACTGGCACTCATCTCTTCCGCGGCAGCCGCGACCGATGACACTTTTGAAGAGGTCTGCCGCACTCCCTGGGACATTTGCTGGGCTGTAGCCGACAGATGCTGGCTGCTGGAGGCGACGTTATCCGAGGCGCTTTGCACGTCCGCAACCACTTGTTTGATGTTTTCGACCATCCGTTTCATGGCCGCATAGACGCCGGTCTCGGTCTTTTTGTTGGATTCAAATTGAACTGTCAGATCTCCGGCCGCGACCTTTTCGGCAATAGCGGCGATGTAATCTGGTTCTGCGCCAATTTTTTCCAACAGACTGCGGGTGA
>JADFXK010000362.1 GCA_015233625.1 Deltaproteobacteria bacterium
CATTGCATCGGCCAGTTTGTCGTTGACCCGGTAAAGGTCTTGAGTCTTCTTGGTTAAGTCGATTAAAACGGCAAAACAGCGATTCTGACGGACGCTGAACACAGTCCCGATGAGCTTATACGCCAGAGGCGAGGCCTGGACCTGGCCGTTCCCGGATTTATCTCCGGCTTTGGCCGGACTGGGCGGGGGGGCAGGTTCATGGCGGGTGCCGGGATCAAAAATATTGTCGCTTATTATGTTCTGATAATATGACAAAGGTTTGACGGGAGCGGCCGGTCTTTGGACGGCGTTGTCCGAGAAGACGGTCGTCTTAAGCGGGACTCTGAGTTTTCGTTCCACCATCGTCATAGTCAAGCCGGCCACAGTCCAGACAAAGGTGGAGACCAAGATCAGGTTGATGATCCAGAAGTGGCGTTTAAGAATTAACATGTCGTCATCCAGCGATAACCGGGAGGTTGATTTTGTAAATATTAATGTAGTACTATAACACAATTTATTGAGGGAGGCAATAACTGGTTAAAATTATCTTTAATTAGAGTTGAAATACCGATTTCCGGTCACTCGGTTAAGACAACCGGCCACCAGGGAACCGACACCCGGCAACCACCTACCCGCAAGCCGCCACCGGATTCTCCCCACCCTAGGCATTAAAATTGCATGGCTTAACCCCGAACTAATCGTACGGACGACTGAGTTTGTAGATCAGACGCCGACTTGATGCTTTTGCTTTCCTAACTTCAAATTAGTAGTGTATAATCAGTACAAGAAAATTTGTCTAACGGGCCCGATAACATGAGGCCGAGAGTCGTTGCGGTATGGACGGGAAGGCCTGGAGAAGAAAAACCTCTGCGTTCTAGACCGCGGTGAAGGTCTTAGGCTATGGCTTTAGGCGCAATGACACCGAAAAGGAGCACATATGGCGGAGAAGGCTGAAAAAACAGAAAAGAAAAAGGGGTCTAAGCTTATCTTGATCGTCGTGGCGGTAGCTGTTTTGGGTGGTGGCGGTTTTGCCGCCTACAAGTTTGTTTTGCCCAAATTCTTAGGCAGCAAGGCCAAGACGGAACCGGGCAAGGAAGGTGGCCACGAAGCCGCCAAACCAGCAGAAGAAGCCAAACCTAAGGAAGAGGCAAAGAAGCCCGAACCGGCCAAAGAAAAAGAAGCAGGCAAGGAGAAGGCCCACGGCGGCGGAAAAGAAGAGAAAAAAGGGGAAAAAGGGAAAGAGGGCGGAAAAGACGCGGACAATGAATATTTAGGAGCTATTGTCCCGCTGGATACCTTTATCGTCAATCTGGCCGAGGCCACGGGCGACCGCTATTTAAAGGTGACCATGCAGTTGAAAATGAGTGATAACAGTGCTAAGGAAGAACTAGAAAAACGGATGCCCCAGATTCGGAACGATATTATTGAAATGTTAACCAGCAAAACCTACGCCCAGGTGTCCAACTACGGCGGCAAAGAATTGCTCCGGCGG
The DNA here is from genome assembly GCA_015233625.1 of Deltaproteobacteria bacterium. Taxonomy (GTDB): domain Bacteria; phylum Desulfobacterota; class JADFXK01; order JADFXK01; family JADFXK01; genus JADFXK01. The sequence continues at coordinate 1,472 of JADFXK010000362.1, forward strand.
CAGATATCGGCAAAGATAAATGCTATTTTGTCCAACGGCAAGGTTCTGCAGATATACTTCACGGAATTCATGGTTCAGTAATGGATAGGGGAGGACTTATGGTTTCAGGATCAGGAGATTTTGGCGCTGATTTTGGGCAAAAAGATGATGATCTGGAGGATATTTTTAGCAAAGATGATGGGTTTGGTGATTTTGTCGCGCCTGATGCCACCCCGCCGGGAAAAGCGGCAGCCGTTGAATTCAGAGACCTGAAGGAAGATGGGACGGTCAAGCCGGGGAGCAATCTCGATTTCATCCTGGATATTCCTTTGAATGTCTCGGTCGAGTTAGGCCGGACTAAGATGCAGATCAATGATCTGTTGCAACTAGGCCAGGGGTCGGTGATAGAGCTGAATAAACTGGCTGGAGAACCAATGGAGATCCTGGTCAATAACAAACTAATCGCCCGTGGAGAAGTGGTGGTGGTCAATGAAAAGTTCGGGGTCCGTCTGACGGAAATCATCACTCCCTTGGAACGAATCGAGCAATTACGGTAACCAGACCTGAACCGATGGGAGCAAGAGGATGAATGGACCATCCCTGGCCGGGGCGTCTTTGCAGATGATCTCGGCGTTGGCTATTGTCTTAGCCGTCATGTTGGTTATACTCCATTTTATAAAGAAATACCGGGGCCGTGGCGGCACTCTGGCCGCGGGCGACCGGATCATCAGGGTGATGGGCAAATTTTATATTGATCCCAAAAAATTTATTCTGGTGGTTGAAATCGCGGGCGAACGGATGGTGTTGGCTGTTTCTGACACTAACGTCACTTTTTTGACTAAGCTGGCCTCGGAGACCCCCGGCGAGCAGCCCGCGGAGGTCTCCCCGTCTCCGGCCCCAGGACCAAATTTCCGGCAACAAATCAGGGCCATGATGGGATTGACCGAAAATGAAAAGTTGGAGGGCCACAAGGCATGATTTGTGCAACCTATTTAATCCGAAAGTTAAGACAACACGTTGCAGGACCGGTTGGTCCGGCTGGACTGGGTCAACTCACCCCGCGGGTGAGGTTAAGCAGGCTGGCCACGGTCCGGATGAATATCTGATCAGACTCCATTGTCTTCGAGAGGGACCACCACATGCGAAAAATCATCCCCATCCTCATTCTGGTTTTGGCCCTGCTAGGCTATTGCGGCGTTGCCTCGGCCGAGGGCCTGGTCCTCCCCACCGTTAAGTTGGGCCTGGATAAGGCGACCCAACCTGATCAGATCAACACCGGCCTTCAGATCGTCGCCCTGTTCACCATCCTCTCCCTGGCTCCGGCCATCCTGGTTATGTTGACTTCTTTTACCCGCATCATTGTCGTGTTTTCATTCCTGCGTCAGGCCATGGGCACCCAGCAGATGCCGCCGAATCAAATCATGGTGGGGCTGGCTTTGTTCTTGACCTGTTACATCATGACTCCGGTCTGGCAACAAATTAATACGAATGCCATCCAGCCTTATGTTGAGGAACACATCACCTATAAGGAAGCTATTGATAAGGCACTGGATCCGGTTAAGACCTTTATGTTTAAGCATACCAACGAAAAAGATCTGGGCATTTTTGTGGCCATGGCCAAACAAAAGAAACCGAACAGCCGTGAGGATATAAAGATTCAAAACCTCATCCCCGCCTTTGTCATTAGTGAGCTTAAAACGGCTTTCCAGATCGGCTTCTTGATCTACGTTCCTTTCCTGGTCCTGGACATGGTCGTTGCCTCGGTCCTCTTGTCCATGGGTATGATGATGCTTCCGCCCGTTATGGTCTCTCTGCCGTTTAAACTCCTGCTGTTTGTGCTGGTCGATGGCTGGAATCTGATGGTCGGGTCCCTGGTCAAGAGTTTTCAGTAAGGAGAATTGATATGACGACCGATTTTGTAGTTGGTTTTGCCCGGCACGCCGTTGAAACCACCTTGTTGCTCTCCGCCCCGATGCTTGGTCTGGGCCTGATCGTGGGCCTGGCCATCAGTATCTTTCAGGCCGTTACCCACATTCAGGAAATGACCCTGACCTTTGTTCCCAAGATTCTGGCCGTGTTACTGGGTATGCTATTCTTTCTGCCCTGGATGATGCGGTTGTTCATTGATTATACCAGTGACATTCTTACAAATTTCCCGCTTTACGTTAAATAATCTGGTTACCCTTTGCGCCTGGCCTTTTAGCCTTCATCTTTCTGCCTATGGGCAGACTCGCGGCAGCCAAAGCCATCCGATGTGGATTATACTATGAACCTGTTTAACATTACTCCAGTCCACATAGAAACATTCTTGCTGATTTTTTTCCGGATTGCCGCGGTCTTGTTCGTGGCCCCCATTATTGGGGCCAAAAGCGTGCCGAACCGGACCAAAATCGGACTTGCCATGGTGATCACTTTTGTCTTGATGCCGGTGGTGAACATCCCCACCTTGAAGACTAATGTGTTTGCCCTGGTAGTGGGAATGGTTGGGGAAGTGATGATCGGGGCGTTGATCGGGTTAACCGTTCAATTTGTCCTGGCTGCGGTGGAGTTGGCCGGCCAAATCATGGGCTTTCAAATGGGCCTGTCCATAGTTAGTGCTTTCGATCCTTCGACCAACGCCCAGGCATCGGTCATCGGTAATTTCCAGAACATGATCGCGACCCTGCTTTTCCTTTGTTTCAATGCACATCACGTCTTCTTGACCTGTTTCGCGGAAAGCTTCACTATGATTCCTCCCTTGACGGTCAGCCTGTCTGGGGCCACTTCGTCGTTGTTGATGGATATGTTTTCCAAGATGTTTGTCTTATCCATCAAATTTTCAGCTCCGGTCCTGGCCATGACTCTATTCCTTAATGTGATGCTGGGCGTCGTGGGCCGGACCGCGCCGCAGATGAACATATTTATGCTGGGTCTGCCCCTTCAAATTGCCGGCGGGTTGGTGGCCATTGCCCTAGCCACGCCGATATTTAACTATGTTCTGAACAACTCCATGAGTGAACTCAGCGGCAGCATTATCGCGTCGCAGGACATATCGTATCAGGCCATGAGAGGCAAATTGTCGACCATCGTCGATATCATCAAGAGCGACCCGGACGTGACTTACGTGACC
>JADFXK010000363.1 GCA_015233625.1 Deltaproteobacteria bacterium
AACCGGTGTGCTGTTCTTGTACGGCTGTTCGCAATCCCATTTAGACGGGTCAGGTGTTAGGTGGCATCACAGAAACTCAATTGAACACCTACGTGGCAGGGTCGCAATCCCCTCTAATAGGGTCAATGATTCCTACGAAGCGGTCATGCAGTATACCGAATTCCCTGTCGTGTCGCGATCCCCTTTAGGCGGGTCAGTGTTTCTACTCATGAGTCAGAAAGATGAATTGACAGCATACAAGTTGTGGTCGCAATCCCCATTAGACGGGTCAATGATTCCTACACGGGTCGCGTCGCTCTTTTTATGTTTTTGATAAATTAGCAATAATCTTCTTAAGCCAGATATCCTTGTGCTGTTCAAAATATTCCGGTGGCTTCGGCTGATCTCTATAGCCGGCATGGTCCAGATCATTTCTGTCGTCTTTGAGTTCCTTGACGGTGTTTAAGACATCTGTGTAGGTGGGGCAAATATTACATTGTTTTTCCATCATGATATCTTCTGGTGTCTTCGGTTTGGCCTGTTTTATTTTCTTCTTGCCTTTGCTCGCCGGAATTTTCTTTCCAGCTTCACATGCAAGTGATGTAGCCGCATTCCCAACAAACTTCCTGGTATGCCAATTTTTTGTATCACCTCCCACTTCCTCGACGAGATGTGTGACCAGTATTTCGGCCAAGATAGTGAATCCTTGTTGAACAAGATTATGGTCGAAGCACCATTTAGCTGCCTGGATGCCATCCCGGAGAGTATGTCCTGTGAAGACATCAACCTGCTTGCGGACGATCTCCAATAGCGGTTTCAGGGGCAGAAAATGATTAACGTCCGTGTAGTCATCCAGCGACTTCTTTAAGGCCAGGGCGCTGGGTGAGATATCCAATCCACGGCAAGTGCTCATAGCCTTGGTAAAATATTTTAGACAATTAGCCACTTCATTGATTTTCGCTTTGATTGGCGCAGCAGTTTTCCCGGCTAAATCGTAAACCTTCTGCGCATCACCCGCCTCATTGAATTGGTTGATGGCGGCCGTCCACTCCAGAAGAGTGTCAAACGAAGCGAGATTAAAGATAGGCGCCTTTCCCTCTTTCTTGGCTTCAAAGGCGCCATAGTAGATACCAATGACTTTTATTTTCTTAATGAGCTTGGCATAATTCAGAACAACTACGGCCAGGGACGGGATGGACCGGAAGGCGTGTGTAATATCGAATAGGACTTCATCGCCTTCAGTTAACACGTTCAATATCGATTCAAAAATCTTCCAGATTTGGTCTTCTGATTCCCCCGGCGGGATGTCTATATGCTTCGGATCGCATTCTGGTTTCATCTCTTTTAGGAGCTCACCGAGACCCGGGGCAACAACGCTTACTCCTTCGCCGACTTCAGTGATCCCGTCCAGCCAGTTGGTTTCATAGGCTTTGTCGGTCGTAAACACATAGATTCTGTCGCCCTTAGTCCAATCCTGGCAGTAGAGCTCCAGAGCCGCTTGCTGAAAAAACCGAACCTGGGTAGATTCCCTTCTATCCGGTTCCCGGTAATAAATGCAGGGAGTATAAGGGGTTGTCCCCAAGAACGAGATATATACTTTGGCCATGATCACCTCTCATATCGTCTGAAGATTTCATGATTGAACTGGCGGGTCACCGTCACCGAGCCGTCATCATTATATACTTTGACGGCTACCCGCCGAGTCGTGGAGTATACAGGGATCAGACCTAATTCAAAGGCGTAATTGACCAGCAGATATGCGCCGCCGAAGTCACCCTGGATGAGGACATAATCACCTTCTTGGACCACGGCCGCCAGCCAATCCTTGATCGGGCGGATATATGGCTCAATGACTTCCAGGTCGGAGGGAATTTGGCCCCACCGCGTCTTTAGCTCCGACGGAAGTTCCGTTATCCGGCCGATGCCCAGAGATGCCCTGGCGTCCTTCTCCTGGGCCTCGGTGAATTCATGATTGAAGATTAAGATCAATGAAACATCCATAATGCCGGCTTTCAAGTTTGGGCGTCGGGCTGTGAGCGAGGCAGCTTGCCCAGATCGCGGGTGATTTAAATGGCTTATCGTATCTTTACCAATTCCAAGAGATTACCCAGTTTTTTGACTTCTACCGGTGCCGTGACCGCGCTCTTTTTATCTATCAACTTTTTTCGATACTTATCAGGCACTAGCTCCGGATTCCGGCTTTCTGCTTTCCGGCCTTGATACTGCGCTGTGATGGTCCTACTCCCAGGTGCATAGGTCACCACGGCTTCCGGCCAACACTCCGTCCCTTCATGAAAAACCTGATCTGATGACGGAAGCTCCGGGGTCCCAAGCTCCGGTGGCATATCCGTTCCCTCTTCCGGGCCGGCAATAATCTTAGCCAGGTAGTTTGAGACCTCCTCTTCGCTGATGGGTTTTATGATGGCCCAGCCGAAGGGTTTAAGATCCGACAAGGGGTTTTGTGTCCGGCGTTCCGCGGCCAGCCATATTGTGGTGGCGCCACTCTTGTATTCGCTACCTTCTCCCTTGGCTTTCATTATTTTTATATCACGGAATCCCTCGATGGTGACGCATTCCGCGCCTGAATGCCGCCCTAGTCTAATTAGTCCTCCGTCAACGGCGGCTGGGGTGGTGATCCCCAGGCTGGACAATTCTCTGTCTTCTCGTTTTTTTTCCTTTTGATAGAACTCGTTGGACTGAAACAACAACTCATCGCCGGCGATGGGCGCGTTAATGCGATCTCTATCTTTTATGTCTCTGCCCTGCCGTTGAATAGTGATGGACCCGAGAAAGGCGGACCCAGATTCAACGGTCTCTACCAAAATGGGCAGTCCCTGGGGTTCATAATTAGTTGGTCTTTTCTTTATGTTAACACTGTATCTAATCTTGGCCTCGATTTGACCGGCCGGCATGAAATCTGAGACCTTCACCAGTCTGAAGGGATCAACATGAAACTGGTCATAGTCTAACAGGTGTTTTTCTAACCTGAGTGCTTCTCTGTTCAGGCCTCCCTTTTTCGAATAGTCTATCGCTGGTGTTAACTCAGCCTGGGGCAACCTGTTCAGCCAGGCGGTTCTAAGCGCGCCTTTGATGGATGACCCCGGGATATATGGTTGTTCTTTGTAGGGGTTAAAGGCTGTACGGGCGATGATAAAATTGTTGAGGTTCTGTTGGACGGCGTGTTCATTTCGGGTGTTGATGCCTAATGTCTGGCGGTAGTGGTCGATGAAACCTTCACACAATTGGACCCGGCGGCCCGAGATGTTCGATTTCGCCATTAACTTATATATTTCCAGAATGGAAGAAATTCTTCCTTGTTTACAAAAGCCTGTAAACTTCAGCCTGTCTTGTTGGTTTAATGAGTCCAGAAAATTGAACTGATCGAAATGAATTAGTTTCTTCTCATCTTCCGCGATCCTGAAGGAAAAAGGTTCATACACTTCGTCACAGCCGATATGGAGCGGCGATAGGATGGTCAGCAAAAAATTGAATTTTTCTAGAAAAATGGCCATAATCAGTTCTCCATCCGGAATGGCAGGTAAATAGAATACCCCTGGGCCACAGCGGTTTGTTCCGCTTTGGAGATATTGGTAAGCGCCCGACCCAGGTATGGCTGCTCAAAAACGGCACCATCGGTGGGGACACAGACCGCCCCTTCATCAGCCATGATGAGAGGATTCTTAAAAGGGTTGCTATGTCTTGCCAGGTAGTCGCCATGCTTACCGAAACGGATAAACGGCGTAAAGAAGACCTCTTTACAGGTCTGGGGCGTTGGAACTGACGGTCCCAGGGTATAGCAGGCGTTGGCCGAATCCAGTTTCGGCCATTCGATTTTCTTATTTTCTATGACCTTGAATTGACCCAGGCCTGTTCCGGCGTCCTTGCCGTAGCCCCATTGACCGATTTGGGCTAAGGCCTTGTAAATCCGCTGTATGTCCGTGACCTGGGTGTCCACAAGTACAAATATGGCCAGCCTGGTCCCAGGCCTGAAGTAGATGACATCTGTTGGGAATGGAGCAAAGGGGCCTTCCCCCGTGGTCCCGGTTCGCCTGTCAATGGAATTATGCTGCTGCTCACCGGATTGAAACAAAGTCTCCACCTCCTCAACTTGAAAGGCGAAAGAATCTTCCGGGGATGCGCCGCGATCAACCAACTCGTTGTCTGTAAAAAACGTTGTTTTGCCCAGGTCTATCTTCAGGTCATTTTGAAGGATCATCCATTTCATTTTTTTCTTTTCTTTTTTCTCCTTTGCTGCTTTCCGCCGGTCTTCCTCCTGACCTGGGAAAAGAGTCCTTAAAGGTAAATCCGGTCTCTTAAAGGCATAGCAGGTCTGGTCGGACCGGACAATTTCAGGGTAGGCCGAAGAAAATACGACAAATGGTTGGGTTTTGTAGTTTGTTATATTCTTTTCCAATCCGCCGTTCAATAAACTGGTGTCGTAATGTGCCTGCCAGCAAAAATGGCCGAAGATGGTATCGCCTTTTAGGGACGACCCGAAGGCGCCTTGCGGGGCAACAGTTATGGCGTATAGCTCCAATTTCTATCC
>JADFXK010000364.1 GCA_015233625.1 Deltaproteobacteria bacterium
CCAGGCCGCGGCCCTCGTTCCAGACCTCGAACCGATAACCATGCTCTTCTTCCAGATATCCTAACTTGATTTGGCCGCCTTCCCGGCCATACTTAAGGGCATTGTCCAGCAGGATTTTATAGACTACCCGGAGCAGGGTCACGTCCCCCGGCAGAGGCAAGTTTTCGGGCAAAGCGCCTGTAATCCGGATGCCCCGTTGCTCTGCAACCGGTTTTAGCTCTTCCAACACCGGATTAACCACATCGGTGACCAGATCCATGGGCTGGAGCTGGACGCGTAATTCACCCTTTTCAATTCTAGTCAAATCCAGATATATACGGGGCATGGACCCAGCGGTATCAATATTCCGAAAAATCCCCTGAACCAGCACCACCTGGTTTGCATTTAACGGCCCAGCCAGGCCGGCATCCAGAGTTCGGGCTGAGGTGAAAATGACGCCCAGAGTGTTCTTTAATTCATGGGAAACAAAGCCCAACATATCCAGATAATCTTGGTTTACCTGATGGAGGGCGCGATTGGTCTGTTCCAGTTCGTCCTGGGCCGCCTTACGTCTCTCGCCTCGATCGCGCAGCCTGCCGGCCATGGAATTAAAAGCACGGGTCAGATCGCGCAGTTCATCGTCGGCTTTATGTTCCGGCACCTGGAGGTTAAGTTCACCGCCGGCAATGCGCCCGGCTGCCTCGGCCAATCGCCCCACTGTGCCGGTGAGACGCCGGGCAAAGAACACTCCGACCAGGACCACCAAAATTACGGCGACAAATGATAACCCGCCGTAAATCTTCCAGAGGTCTTGCCTAATCTGGTCATATTTCTTGGCCAGCACGCCGACGTAGAGGATGCCTATGACTTTGCCGGTCACATCATGAATGGGGTCATAAGAACTTATGTACCAGTCGGTAACCACAAAGGCCCGGCTGCACCAACTGTTGTTATTCTCTAAAACTTTGTCGTAAACTTCGGCGCTGACGCGGGTCCCTAAGGCCCGGTTGCCGTTGGGCAGGATAACATTGGTGGCCACTCGGACATCCCACTGAAAAACAGTCACCGTCCCGATGGGTCGGCCGTCGAGCAGTTTGCCTTCAAAGACGATAGACCTGATGTGATCAACCAGATCATGATTACGGTTTAGTAAGATTCCGGCGTAGATGACGCCTAAGATCGTCCCTTTCTGGTCACGCACCGGGGCCGCAGCGACCATGACCATCCCTGATTTTTCGGATGTTTTGGCGCGGTTCTTGGCTTTGGGGGTGGGTTCAAAGACAGTGAAGGCCCGTTCCGGTAGATCGCTGCCTTCCAAATTAAGTCGTTCCGGAGAAAGGAGTTGGAAACCGCTGGTGGCCTGTCCTTTTAAGGCGGCGTTAACGAAGGGATCGTTGGCTATCTCATCTCCTGTCTGATACGGGCTTCTGGTGCGGAGGATAGCCTGCCCGCGATCATCGGTTAGCCCTAAGAAGTCTAATCCGAACTGCATCCTGGCCGCCTCCAGGGAAGCCCGGTAAGCGGCCGAATCAGATTCTTGATAGACTCCGGCGACCCGCTTCCCCGTCCCTAAGACGCTGACCAGAATAGATAATTCATTGAATTTGCCGTTAATGACGCTCCAGGCCGAGCGGAGATCGACATTCACCCGGCGCTGTTCTTCCTCCACCGTGGTCCGGTTAATGAAAAAGGTCCCCATGACCGCCCCGACGATAGCAAAAAGGGCGATGACCAGAACAAAGTTGAGGAAGATTCTGTTGCGCAAGCTTAACCGCATAGGCCGTCACCAGAGTGTGGGTTGAGTAATTACACCAATCTGGAAAGCAACACGCGTGCCAATAGACCAGCCGGGAGGCAGAATCGGGGGGCGGCGGAATCAGCCTTTGGGAATGGCCAACATGCGCTTAACCGCGGTTAGCGCCTTGACTCGGATGTGTTCCGGCACGGTAATGATATTGGTCATCTCCTCGAGAGCCTGCAACAGCACGGCCAAAGTAGTCTTTTTCATATCCGGGCAGATCAGCTTTTCTGACGGACTGTAGAACTTCTTCCCAGGGTTGTCCCGTTGCATGGGATAGATCAGGCCCTGTTCGGTGCCGACGATGAATTCAGTTCGATCAGATTCTCGGGCGAAGGCCAACATGCCTGAAGTGGATTTAATCTCATCGGCCAACTCCAACACCTCGGGGGGGCATTCCGGATGGGCCATAAATACGGCTTTGGGATACTTTTGTTTACAGGCGATGACTTCTTCCGCGGTCAGGTTGTTGTGAATCGGGCAATAACCATCCCAGTGGAGGATTTTTTTGGAGCTGTGGCGCTGCGTGTATTTGGCTAGATTCTTGTCTGGGGTCATGAACACCGTATCGGCCTGAACCAGGGAATTGACCACCTGGATGGCATTGGCGGAGGTACAGCAGATATCCGATTCAGCCTTGACCTCGGCCGTGGAATTGACGTAGGTCACTACCGGCGTCCCAGGCAATTCCGTTTTTTTGGCTCGGAGTTGCTCTGCCGTGATCATGTCCGCCATAGGACAGCCGGCCGACAAAACCGGCAGAATAACCACCTTATTGGGGCACACAATGGCGGCCGTTTCAGCCATGAATCGCACTCCGCAAAACACGATCACCTCGGCTTCAGTGCTCGCCGCCTTGATCGATAACTCCAGCGAATCTCCGGTCAAATCGGCGACATCGTGAATCTCCGGAAGCTGGTAATTATGAGCCAGCAAAATGCCTTTCTTTTCAGTCAGCTTTTTCCTAATTTCAGTCTGTAATTTTTTTACATCCATAAATTTCTCCATCATCCCCAGGTGCGACATGGTCGTTACAGCTGTTCACCGTGGGGCTGCCCAAAGAATAGGCAAGACAAAAAAAATTGACGATGGCGTCAAACTCCCTCAGGGCAAAACATAAACGATAGACGGCAATGAGAGAGGAAAAGAGAAGGCCCTGAGAATTTAGGGAATGTTTGGGAAACACAAACACCAGCTACGTTCTCTTTTGATTTCTGGCCAATCCTCCATGTGGTCCATGTTTAGGTAAATCCGATTGCCAGAATATGAAAATAATCATTGATTGTCAAGTTACCATCCGGTCAGACAGAATGTCACGCTGAAATAACTATCTTTTTTGAAACAAGCCGCGGAAGCGGAATATGCCTCGGCTGCTCCTCCGGTAAAGTGAGTAGATCTGGCTTTTTGGCTAGCTCCTTATTGATCTTGCTCCAAAAAGCATATATGGTAAGCCAATGATAATGATCCGATGCCTGATTCCGGTATTTCCTAAGATATGTTCAGCCAGTTAACGCGGGATTCTCATGATCTGGGAACGAACCCCACTTATTATCATCTTGTCGGCTGTGGCCGTGGTTTCCGCCCTGCTGGCTTATACCGCGTGGCGCCGGCAGGGGTCAACGCGAGCCGACGCCTTTATTTGGTTGATGCTGGCTGTTACCTGGTGGGCCGCGGCGTACCTGGCCCAGCTAGCCGAGTCTAATATGCTAACCGAGTCTTTCTGGGCTCAAGTAAAATGGTTCGGCCTGGTCGCCATAGCGGGCCGCTGGCTCATCAAGACAGGTCGGTCGGGGATTATTCCCCTGGCCGGCGATACTTTAGTTGAGAATATGATTGACGCCGTGTTCATCCTTGACTTAACCAACAAGCTGGTCAGGATTAATCCGGCTGCGGAAAGAATTATCGGGTTATCTGCGGAAGATGCCCTCGGCCATTCCGGCGAAGACATCTTTGTTCAAAAAGCCAGGTTGAGCCCAGGATGGTGTCGGGAGATCATGATCCATACCGAGGTTGTTCTGGGGGAGGGAGAAGAACAGGGGCACTACGATTTTCGTCTTTCCCCGCTCTATGATCACCGGGGCCGCTTGACCGGGCGGCTTTTACTGCTGCGTGATATCACTCAGACCGTCCGGGGGGAAGAGGCGTTGCACCGGAAAGTTGAAGAACTCACCATCCTAAATGCCGTCGCTGTGGCCGGGTCCGAGGTGGGAAACAAATTGGATCTGATCAAAAGGACGGCCGAAGTGTTATTTCGGACCCGTTTCTCAGGAAAAATTGACCTGTTATTGTTTGAAGAGTCGGCCGACAAAAAATACGATACCCTTCTGTTAGGAACTCCCTGTATCGTAGAGCAGGACAGGCGACGGCGTCCAACCCCAGGTCTCCGGATCCCCATTAATGTGGCCGATATGATGATAGGGGTGATCCAGACCGAAAACTCAAGGACAGAGGCTCTGACCGATTCCGATGTGCGTTTTTTGACCATCTTGGCTGGGCAACTGGCCACGGGGATCGAGAAGATTCGACTATTTGACGCAGAAAGACGCCATCGACAGGAAGCCGATACTCTGCGCCAGGCCGCGGCGTCCCTGACTTCCGACCTGGATTTAAAGCAAGTACTTGATAATATTTTGATCCAACTGGAACATGTGGTGCCCAATGATAGCTCTTACTTGATCATGTTGCAGGGAGACACCCTCCAAACCGTCGCGGCCAGGGGACTTGGCGCCGAC
>JADFXK010000365.1 GCA_015233625.1 Deltaproteobacteria bacterium
CTTCATACAGGAATGTTAATCAATCTTGATTTGGAGGTTATCCGGGGTGTCGGCAGAAGCCACCTTCGCCCTGTTCGGGAATGGTTTGGTCGAGGGATGTTGAATATCTTCCGGGTTATAGTCTAAGCAATTGAATTAGGGGCGGGTGAAGAACAACTCACAAACACCAGGTCCACGGAGAATTCAGGTTTCCAATCGTTTGGAGAATAATCGATTCTGTTCATTTTTTGGTTAGGTCTTAACTTGGGGCAGCCACCTCAGGTTACATCCGGTTCCTGGTCTGCCCGAAGAACCGCATCGTTGGCTTTTTGGGGAATAGAGGCGTGGACCAAACGATCCCTGATAAACGCCAGTTAGAGTAAGGCTAATTGGATTTTACAGGAATTGGTAGGAATTTCCAAGTTAAGGCAAGAACTGAATATTAAGTTAATCCATTTCGGGAAGTTTGTCAAGCCTTTTTCTCGCTATCCCATGATGTTTCCAGTCAAGATCGTGGTAATCGGCTATTGCCGCCATCATCGTAAGGCATAGTAATAATACCCTGTCAGCGCCAGGCCACCGAAAAGGGTGATCAAACTCACCCGGAGAAAGATCCTTTTTCCCGTGATGGGCCCAAAAGACGCCAGCACCAGAAAAGCCAGAATTGGAGCCGGAAGCAGGATCCTGGCCAGGAGGCGGGCCCAAAAAGCATTGTCCGTTCCTTGCACACAGGTCAAAGACCGGATCGCCCCCCCTTCGTTCTGTCGTTCTCGAAAAGCCCAGTTCCCCCCGGAAGTCTTAAACACCTCCAGATTGCTGGGCAGAGTCACCAAGAATCGGGCCCGCTGTCCTCGGGCCATCTGGGTCAACGGTAGCCCGAACAGGTAGAAGGTGACTCCCAAAGCCAGAGCTAACAAGATATAACCTTTGGTCTGGTTTTTTTTAGGCTCTTTCATGAGCGGCGGGCCTCAGAATTTTTGAAAAGCATAACGCCGGGGTAAGAGGGCAATACCGTTGAATTAAGGCAACGACGTTAAGATTTCTCGCTTCGCTCGAAATGACAGTGCGGTGGACCATTTGGAATGACGAGGTAAATTTGTCATTCCGAGCGAAGCGAGGAATCTTATCACATCCGAAGATGGCCAGGCCGTGCCTTAATTCAACATCATTGGGGTAAGAGGGAGGGGCCGGCAAACATCGCCCCAATATAATCTATGATGATATAGCTGTACAGCAAAATTTCGTGGGCCACGGGGCAACCCGGTGGATCCCTTTTATGATTGTCGGCTAAAAGGAGCCGAAAAGGGAAACGAACCAATGATGCTTACAAATTATTCTCCAGATTGCACTGATGGACGGGCTTTACTTTTTGAATCAATTATGAGAACATGTATACTTAATGCAGACTCCTAAACGTATAAACCGGCGAGGCCTTAATTGACTGTCTCCACCAATCTTCATGACAGATTCTTCAAAGAAGTTTTCTCCGGCCGGGATGTGGCCCAGTATCTCCTGGGCACAGATAAAATAAGCAAAAAAGATTTGGATAAATTTTTGGACCAGGCCACCGACGGTCGAGGAGGTGACATTATGCCCGCCATCGCTGAAACAATTTTTGGTGCCTGTGGTCGCGAAACAATGACTAATCCCGCCCACAGCCCCAATGCTGCTGAATTGAGGCAACGACGTTAAGATTTCTCGCTGCGCTCGAAATGACAGCGAGGTGATCCATCTGGAATGACGATATGATTGTCATTCCGAACGAATGTGAGGAATCTTATCACATCCGAAGGTGGTCAGGCCACAACCTAATTAAACAGCATTGCCCTCAGCCCTAGTCATGGCTCGGACCGTCGGCAGCCGCGAAATTGTCCTTGTATTGGATCGGCCCATTTGTTATCCTACCGGAGTTTCGGTCTGACCGATCCAGGCGAGGCTCAGGTGATGTTCAATTACTTCTCGACGGTATAAGTTGCGCGACCATATCAGGGGCCGAATATCCCGTCAATTTATGGTATCTTAAATTTTATAGTATTTCTTTTGAGATCGGTTTGGATCCCATGAACACTGGAACAGGGATGAGGCGAACCGCCGCTATTGACGCCGGGAGTAACACTTTCCGAATCCTGATCGCCGACGTGGACCACCGGACCTTGCGGCCTTTGGTTAGAGACATGATTATCACCCGCATGGCTCAGGGGTTAAGGGATGGTGGGGGATTTCATCCGGAGGCCTGGAATCGGGGCCGGGACGCCCTGCGTAAATTTGCGGCCACGATGGCAGCTCACCGGGTCGAGGCCTCGGCTGGGGTGGCCACCAGTGCCTTTCGCCGGGCGGCCGATGGACCGGCATTTGTTTCTGCAGCTCGAGATATGGGCATCAAGCTGGACATCATTTCCGGGACGGAGGAAGCGGAACTGACCCTGGCCGGGGTGCGCTCCGTTCTGGCCGAGGAGGATAATCGGGCCGGTCTTCTGGTAGATGTAGGTGGGGGCAGCACCGAGTTGATCGCCTTCCATTTGGATAAGGTACTGTGCAAGCTAAGTCTCCGCTTGGGTGCGGTGGGTTTGTGGGAGAGATTTATCCTCACTGATCCGCCTACTCCGGGGCAACTGGAGGCCATGTCACAACACATTCAGGATGCCTTGGCCGGGGCTAAGTCAGAGCTGAATGAGGCCATCCGGGCGATGAAAAGCCGGGTGCGCCTGATCGGGACGGCCGGCACTGCCACGACCTTGGCCGCCATGGACCTGGCCATGACCAACTACGATCCGGCCATCATTGATAATCATTTGTTGACTTACGACCGGCTGCAGAGCCTTTATCATCGGATGGCCGGTCTGCCGGCCCAAGCCAGGCTGACTCTGCCGGGGCTTTATCCGGGCCGGGAAGATATTATTCTGAGCGGGGCGGCCGTAGTGCTCGAGGTGATGACCATGTTCGGAAGTCGGGATTTACGGATAACCGACGCCGGGTTATTAGAGGGGATAATTTTAAACCGAATCGCGGTCTAGATCTTACGGAAGGTGATGGCCCTGGTGGTGGAGGTCCCACGACAGATGCACCCATGAGCTTGAATGGATATTTCCCAAGGAGGTCTAAATGTCCAAGTACAAATTGACCGCGCTGATCGAGCCCGAAGGAGCCGGGTATCTGGCCCGATGCCCGGAGCTTCATATTTCCAGCCAGGGCGACAGCCTGGATCAGGCCCGGGAAAATCTGCAAGAAGCGGTCAAATCTTTTCTTGACGCGGCCTCGTCAGAGGAAATAGCCCGTAGGCTCGGGAGGGAAACAAATGTAGTTCGAGCTGAGGAGGCTGTTGATTAAGGGGTG
The DNA here is from genome assembly GCA_015233625.1 of Deltaproteobacteria bacterium. Lineage (GTDB taxonomy): Bacteria > Desulfobacterota > JADFXK01 > JADFXK01 > JADFXK01 > JADFXK01. Next base: position 3,313 of record JADFXK010000365.1, read on the forward strand.
TGTTCCTGATCGAATATGCTCTGCCAGTCCCAGGCCAAATTCCAACATGTCGTCTGAATCGGGAAGGGAATATCATAACTTCGGACGAGCGGACCTTGTCGCGGGGGCAAATATATTATGCATAATAATAGAGACCTGGAAGACCTGGCCAGGATTGCCGCCAGGTTGAAGATCGCCCCCCGCAACACCAAGGTGGCCATAGTCGGTGGCGGGAAAGAAAGCAGGCTTTTTCAAGATCTTTTTGGGACCAACTCCTTTGGGCCGTTGCTGGTGACTATTCAGGTGGTGGTGGATCTTGACCCTCTGGCGCCCGGGATATTGGCGGCCCAAGAAAAAGGCATTCCGACCAGTTTGGAACTTACCGCAATAATTAGAGAAGATATTGATATTATTATAGAGCTAACCGGGGATGGCCAGGTGCGGGACCAAATCATGGCCATCAAACCGCCTCATGTTCAGGTCATGGATCATGTGAGTGCCGGTTTGTTTTTGGACATGATCAGAATCGATCAGGAACGGGTCAAGGTGGAGCGAAAGCGGTCCTATGCCCGACGCCTGGAACTGGTGGCGGAGCTGGCCTCGTTTATCGCCCATGAAATTCGGAACCCCCTGGTCTCTATCGGCGGGTTTGCCAGGTCCGTGTTTAACTCGCCCAGGCTGACTGATCATTCGGATCAACACAAGCTCCGCATCGTGATTGACGAGACCAATCGGCTGGAGCAAGTCCTGAAGAGGATCATGGAGTATGCCCGGCCCCACGAGCTACTCCGGCAAGAGACCGACCTTAACGTCCTGGTCAGGGAAACCGTGGCCATGCTGGATGCCCAAATCCGGGCTCACCAATGGCGGGTGCAGACGTCATTCGATCCGGATCTGCCTTCTTTCCAAATGGATCGGGAACTGATTAAACAGGCCTTGATTAATTTGATCAAGAATTCCCTGGAGTGCCAGGATTGCTCCGGGACGTTGACCATCAAGACACAAATACAATTGAGTTCTGCCCTAATCACCGTATCTGACGACGGACCGGGGATGGATAGTCACACCCTGGCTAACGTGTTTAATCCGTTTTTTACGACGAAGGAAAAAACATTGGGTCTGGGACTGGCCATGACCAGGCGAATCATCGAAGACCACGACGGCGAGATAAAAATAACTACCAGCCCGGGGCAAGGCGTATCGGTGA
>JADFXK010000366.1 GCA_015233625.1 Deltaproteobacteria bacterium
AAGGCTCGACAATTTCGTAGAATTGCAGATCGACCAGGGTCCCATAGACGATACTGTTAATGGAGGCGATAATCAACCCTCCCCGGCGGTATAGAACAATACTGGCGGCGATGATGTTGAGCATATACATAAGCGAGTACAGGCTGTCCAGCCCGCCGGTGGCGAAGATAGCCACCGAAATACAAACCGAGTCGAGGACCAACTGCAGATAGACGTGTCGGGCATAGTTTTTTATTTTGTTCAAGTACAGGGAATAAGCCAGGGTGAGTAGATAAGTGACGCCGATCAGGCCATAGAGAATGGCCAGGCTGGGAGTAATGATATTTTCTTGATACTTAATTTGAAAGACGATAGCCACGCCCAGGGCAAAGGAAATCAAAATGACTCGCAAGAGCATTAACCAACGCAAGCGATTAAACAGCTCATCCTTATTCTTTTTGTCATTTTTAGGCGTAGGCATGTTGATTCGAGAGGCGTTGCTTGTTGCTGTTTTGAGGTAACTATGATTAGTTGAGACAAAACAGCAACAATAAGCCGGCATTTAGACACCGACCATGGGTAACCAGGAAAAAGCAACCGAAATGTTGTTAGTTGGCTCCAACCAGGCTGGCCATTTGAAAGATAGGCAGATACATGGCGATAACCAGACCACCGATGGTCCCGCCGAGAAAGACCATCAGCAACGGCTCGAGCATGGCGGTTAACCCTTCTACGGCTACATCCACCTCGTCATCATAGAAATCGGCGATCTTCTCGAGCATGGTATCAAGTTCCCCAGTGGATTCGCCCACCGCGATCATCTGGACGACCATGGAGGGAAAAACTTTGGTTTCCGACAGCGGTTCCGATATGGACCGGCCCTCACTGATGGCTGCCTTGGCCGCCAGAATGGCACCTTCAATGATCTTGTTCCCGGAAGTCCTGGCCGTGACGTCCAGTCCGTCCAATATAGGAACACCACTTGACACCATCGTACTTAGTGTCCGGGAGAACTTGGCCACAGCCACTTTCTTGAGCAACGGGCCGAAAACGGGAGATTTAAGGAAAAGGGAGTCGGTCATCAGGCGCCCCTTGGCGGTTCCGCGAAACTTTTTGAAGGCAAAAGCGATTAGACCAATCCCGATGATGACCAGGACAAAATATTTTCGGACAAAGTTACTGAAATCGATGACAATCTGCGTTGGGAGCGGCAGTGCTCTTCCCGATTCGCTGAACATGGTCGAAAAAACCGGAATAACAAAGATCAAAATGACCGTCACGACCATCGATGCGATGACCATGACCACGGCAGGATAAGTCATGGCGCCTTTAACTTTCCTTTTTAACTTTTGCGCCTTTTCAATATAGTTGGCCAACCGTTGCAAAATAACGTCCAGGATGCCGCCCAGCTCCCCTGCGGCCACCAGGTTGGTGAATAGTTCATCAAAGGCTTTGGGATGCTTCTTCATCGCCTCGGCCAGGGTAGAACCGCTTTCCACGTCCGATTTAATCGCCTTAAGAATGATTTTGAATGTCTTATTCTCGTTTTGGGCGGATAGAATTTCCAGACACTGGACCAGGGGTAGGCCGGCGTCGATCATGGTGGAAAATTGACGCGTAAAGATGACTATATCTTTTTCCGTCACCCTTGGCTGCAAAAAAGCCACGTTGGCAAACATGTCCTTAGGCTTAGCCTTGAGCTTATCGGGCGTAATCTGCATCCGCCGAAGTTGAAACCGGGCCGAGTTTTCATTTTCGGCCTCTAGTTCCCCCTTTTTGGTTTCCCCTTTTTTATTTTTCCCAACCCACTTATATACAGGCATTAACCGATCTCCTTCTGGTAATAGTCCGGGATGTCAGTTACTGGGCCTTTTGGGCCTGAGGTGCAGCCGGCCGGGCTTGCCGCAATTGTTCCAAGACCCGGTTGGTGTCGATCAGCATCTTATTGGTGACTTCCAGCCGTTTGGCCAGGGAGACAATCATCTTATTGGCAATTTCGGGATAATTGGCCAGGGTTTCTTGAAGCTTCTCACCCGGGAAGACCTTAACGATACTTTTCCCCTTTGATCGGATGGTGGCCGACCGGGTTTCGTTCAAGAGTGCGTTCATCTCGCCAAAGTATTCGTCGGGCTGAGAGATTTCTCCGATCTTGCGGCCTCCTTTGATAACTTCTAAGCACCCTTGGATCAGCTTATAAAAGGATTTGTCGGTATTGCCTTCTTTGATAACAATATCCCCATTTTCATAAATTTGCTCATCGGGACTGAGCAGATAGGCCGGTAGGCTTTCCTTTTGGATGACTGTTTTCTTGAGAACCTCATCTAAGGTGGTGTGTCCTTGCATGGCCTTGTTGAGCGCGTCCCGACGAAGCGTATCCATACCGCTTTTAATTGCAATTTTGCGAAGTTGAGATTCACCCACGTTGGATGTAATAGCCTCTTGGAGGATTTCATCAATCTCCATTATTTCAAATACGCCCACACGCCCCTTATACCCGGTGCCGTTACAATGGCTACACCCCTTGCCTTGAAATAACTGGAGATTGGGAAATTCCGCTTCCAGAAAGCCCGCCTCGCGCAGCTTGGCCGCGCTGACATTCTTGATTGGTTCTTTGCACTTGGGGCAGATCCTTCGCAACAGGCGCTGAGACAAGACCAGGGTGACCGCGGCGGCCACCATGTAAGGAGGAATTCCGATATCAATTAACCGGTTGATGGTGCCGGGGCAGTCATTAGTGTGCAAGGTGCTGAACACCAGGTGGCCGGTCATAGCGGCTTTGACCGCTATTTCGGCTGTCTCAAGATCCCGGATCTCGCCGAGCATAATGATGTCAGGATCTTGGCGGAGGAATGCCTTCAGCGCCGCGGCAAAGGTCATCCCCACTTCGCTGCGGACCAGAACTTGATTAATGCCCTTAAAGTTAAACTCCACCGGGTCTTCAGCGGTCAATATCTTCACGTCTTCTTTGTTCAGGGCATCCAGGGCGGAATACAGGGTGGTGGTTTTGCCGCTTCCTGTCGGCCCGGTGACCAAGACCATGCCGTAAGGACGGTCAATCGCCTTCATAAATCTTTCGAATCCCGTGGCATTGAACCCCATCTTGGTCAGGTCGACATGGAGGGCCGACTTGTCAAGAATCCGGAGAACGATTGATTCACCAAACAGGGTGGGGAGGGTGGACACCCGAAAATCTACGTCCTTGTTCCGGCCCAGTTTCAGCTTGATCCGGCCGTCTTGGGGAACGCGCCGTTCAGTAATGTCGAGATTGGCCAGGATTTTAAATCTGGAGATCAGGGCATTTTTGATACTCATGGGCAAATTCATCGTCTTGAACAAGGCCCCGTCCAGCCGGTAGCGAACATAAAAGCTCTTTTCGAAGGGTTCGATATGAATATCACTAATTCCCCCCTGCACCGCCTTGAACAGTAGACCGTTGACCAGTTTGATGATAGGCGCATCATCAGCCGAAAAGCCGCCGCCGGAATCCTCGTCGTCCCGCACCGCCTCGATAGAGAAATTTTCGGCTGCTTCAGAGGCAAGCGAACCAAAATCGTCGATTTGGGCCATAGAGATGGTGCTTTCCTCCACTTCCTCCACCTTGCCCACTCCCAGACTTTTGTATTCGGCCTCATCAATCTTATAATATTTTTTATAGGCTTCGGCGATCTCTAGTTCCGTTGACACGCCGGCTTCAATTTTTAACCGGGTGTGGGCCTGAACCTCTTCGATACCCTTGGTGTTGGTCGGCTCGGACATAGTCACCTTGAGGTTACCGCTGCCGACGACACTGATGGGAAAGAGGAAGTACTTCTTGGCCAGTTGATAATCGACTAAGTTGATTGCCTTCTGATCGATTTTTTCCCGTTCCAGGTAAATGGGTGAGAATCCATATTGCCGACTCAAGATCTTGGGGATAGTGTCTTCCTCGATATAGCCTAGTCGAAATAAAATGGCGCCGATCCGGCCACCTTGTTTCTTTTGAACCTCCAACGCCTCATCCAGTTGATGGGCCGTAATCTGGCCTTCTTTCTTGAGGATCTCACCGATCTTCTTTTCTGAATCTTCACCCGACTGGTCTCGAATAGTCGAGACAAAGGCCGACTTACGACGGTCCGGTGCGGCGGGATGTTGCGGTAATGGTGCGGGCATTGGTTTACCTTCTTTTACCTTGGTGGAAAAAGGAATATTTCATTTAGCCTATAAACTTATACAAATCTTTGGGATGTGTCAAGGGAAAACCGTTTCCATCCAGGCGCCCGAGCGAGTAATATATAAATATTTTTCAAGGAGTTATCTCACAGCCTATATATCCGTGCCTTCTCCGTGGTCGTCCGGCATGATTTTCAGCCGGCCCGCGCCGAAATTGGACCGGGGGAATATTCCCGGCGGTCCCGGAGCCATGTCCTGTCAAACCGGAGAGAACAACTACCGCTGGGTCCTTGTCACCGGTCATTGGTTGAAGATAACCGGCAGCCAGCCTCGGGTGACCGACAAGCTATAATCATATTATACTC
>JADFXK010000367.1 GCA_015233625.1 Deltaproteobacteria bacterium
TCTTCAAATCACCGGCTTCGGATTTGGAGGCAGCCGCAGACAGAAATTGTTTGTTCACTACTTCTTGATCCCTTTTTATCCTTCGGCTTGATGTCTCGGGCGCCCTGCCGGGTGCAGCGGACGGGATTCAACATGCACACCGGGACCCGGCGCTCATGGTAAAAATCCACCACGTTGACCAGCGATTCCATGTTCTGCCCCGTCACGGTACAAATAACGTTGTAGTTGGGATAGCCCTGGAGCTGCTCTAAAACCTCGCAGACCTTGGCGTAGACACTCGAGCCGCCCCAGGTTTGACGCGTCCTGTCCGCCACTTCGGCGATGCTGCTGTCCAGCGAAAGACCGATCCCGATCCCTCGGGAGGTCAAAAATTCAATGGCCTCGGCATCTAACAGAGAACCATTAGTCTGGACGCCGAACCGAAAATCATCCTTGTATTGGTCCATGCCGGCAAATATGGCCTCCCGGGCCAGCATCGGCTCCGCCCCGTGGAAAACGATCTGCGGCTTGACTCCCTCCGGCAACACCGGCTTAAAGAATTCACGCAGGATACCCAGAGCTTTGATCACCCGGTCGGGCGACATGGTCACTCCCTCGCGGCGCATATCTTCCGGGATGTAGCAATAAGTACAATTCAGGTTGCACCGGTCCGTCGGGTTAAAATAAACGGCCGTGGGCTTCAACCCGAACCGCAACCGCCGCATCTCTTCCTTAAACTCGGCCCGCTGTCCTTGGACTTGCTTCATAAAGGGACCATCCGGGGCCAACGCATCGCTCAGCCGGTCCTTACGAATCAAAGACCAGAAGGCGATCTCGGGGTCTACCAGCCCGATATAATCGTCATGCCCGATGTCGATGGGCTGGAGGGACGGGCCGTTTCCGGTGTTAAAAAAGATTCCCCGCGATGCCGCCTGGGATACCTGTTCTCGGACGTTTTTCATAATCTTTCCTATTATTCAGGGCGTTGCCCCGATGGTGTTGAGTTAATATCCGGGTTGGACTGGAACCTGCCTCAATTTTTGAACTATGATTACACTGATTGGCCATGATTACGCTGATTGATGTGGCTATTTTGCTTTAATCATAGTCTTCATTATAATCAGCGTAATCACAGTTCAGACAATGAGGGTGACCGGCCATGCCGTTGACCGAAGAGCCCATGGGGGGCCCCGCCCGATGGTTATTTGGCGCGGCCGGCTCAGAGCTTTAAGTCAACGACATGGGTGTTCCGGTTACAGTCTTATTCCTTGGTTTCACTGTCCATCAGAATGTAATGGGACAGGCCGGCGCCGGTTGACTGGCAGGATTTCCGGTACGCGATGACTTCTGGTTTCACAGTTTCAGGTTTCATTGTGCTACCTCCGTAATGTAAGTGGTTATGGTGTGAAAGGGCCTATTTGGTACTACTGCCATACAACATTTGAATAAAAAAATCCCGAGGCCTCAAAATAAGGCTCGGGATTCCATGTACGCAAAAAATAAGGAATATTCCGCAGCGAGCCCTACCCACGAGGCCTGATGTTGCGCGATATGTCTGGGCAGGTCTTCTGGCTTCCGGATCGTTCTACTCGCTACCCCTTCCCATTCGAGCTTCGAACAGTGGATTATGTAGCTTTCGTCCCCGGTCACAGCGGCGGGTCCGCGACGGGTTTTCACCGTCTTCCCTATTCTAGCCTCATCGGCTACCCAAAGTGATGCTGGTCCACTGGTGAATTTAGGCTAGTTTGGAGTCGGTGTCAAGAAAAAAGCCTTCCGGCCGGAGATCAATACTTGGCCCGGTTCGGCTGAGCCGCAAAATCCTTAGTCAGTTTTAGGGCTTCCTCTCTCATAAATTGGACTTCCGGGATTTTGCGCTTATCGAGAGGCTTCCTGAACTCGTTGTACTGGAATTCATCCTGGAAGCCGATGGCCGTGGCGTCTTGGACGCTGAACCCGAAGAAGATTCGCTTGATATTGGCCCAATAGGCGGCGCTGAGGCACATCGGGCACGGCTCGCCCGTGGTATATAAATCGCAGCCTTCAAGGTTAAAGGAGTTCATTTTTTTGCAGGCGTCCCTGATGGCCATCACTTCCCCATGGGCGGTGGGGTCGTTGTTGGCGGTGACCTGGTTATACGCCTCGCCGATGATCTTGCCGTTCCTGACCACAACGCCGGCGAATGGGCCGCCCGCCCCGGCCTGGCTGCCTTTGGTAGCCAATTCCAGCGCCCGACTCATGAACTTCTTGGCCTCTTCTTGATTGAACGGGGGAGCGGCCATCTTCGGCGGTTCTTCCGCCAGGGCGGACGCGGACTCCCAAAGCCCAATCCCGATGGCCCCGGCCAGAGACAGGCCGACAGCTTGCTTCATCCACAGGCGTCGAGAAGGATCATGGGTAAATTCTCCATCTTTCGCGGGGAAACGCTGTTCATTTTGCTCACTCATTGAATTCCTCCAGTATGGGTAAGTAATTATCCAGCTTTTGCTCAGTCGTCGGTCGTATGATCAATGGTGGTTTATCGAGGAACTTGTTGTTTTGGCAGGATGCCTTTGCTGATCGGCAGGATGTTTTGGCTGAAACGGTCGGTAAGCGGCGATACCTATGTCCTGGTTATTTTCCTATCATCCGCCTACTTTGTCAAGCGAAAAAGCAAGGCCGCCGGGACGGGCGCATGGAATATCGCTGCTGGATTAAATTCCGACCCAGGGTGGCGCTTCACCGTCGCTGGGCTGGAGTCTGCTTCATTGTCTGAACTGTGATTAAGCTGATTGACTGATTTACTATGAGGTTTACCGCTTCAAGGTCAAAAAAAACCCCACGGCTTAGCCGGTAGTCCAACCCGAGGATATTCTGCATGAATCATAGTCTTTCATTTAATCAGCGTAATCACAGTTCAGACGATGAGGCCGGGAAAATACTTGACATTTCCACTTCCAACATATAGGCTCATCCCACGTTTCAATTAATATCCCGAAAACATCACCACGCCCCTACCCCTCAACCGGCGGTGTCAAAATCCCGTCTTAGGCCGGTTCGGTTCGGTTCATATTCCCTACATGTCTAACACGGAAGGCTGTATATGCTGCCAAACGAAGAAGGCCAAAGCTTGATTACGGATAGCGACGAAGAAAAAAAGGCCGTAAGTAAATCCACGGAGCCCGTCCCCGCCGGTTCGGGACAGCCCAAGGCCGACCTGGAAAAGATCCCTACGCCACAGCCGACCATTACGCCGCGACCGATTGGAAAGATAATGACGTTGCTGTTTGGCGGGCTTGGCACCGGGCTGGTCATCTTTCTCTTGACTCATTTCGGCCCCTGGTCTAAGCCGCCGGAGACCAAAACCCAGGAGACCAAGGTCTCCATAGGTGGAAATGTCACCGCCGGGGGAGACGTCAATGCTGGAAGTGGGACCATAAACAAATACTACTACGGTTATTCTCCGGAACGATTCGAAAAGCTAGCCGGCAATTTGAGATTGACCCAGGCCGCCCTGGGGAATTTCTTTGAAATCATGAAGCAGCAGAACGTCCCCCCGGAAAAGCTGGACCACACCCTGCGGGAGATGGCGGAGCGGTACAAAGCCCTCCAGGAGAAACTGGCTCAAACCGATTCCGACGATACTGCGGTTACCGCCCTAAAGAGTCAGGCCAAACAAGCCCTGGATCAGGGACATTTTGATCGGGCGGAAGAGCTGCTCAATAAGGCCAGTGACTTGGCCCTAACCGCGGCAAAGAAGGCTCATGAAAGGATAAAAAGGGATCAAGAAGTAGTGAACAAACAATTTCTGTCTGCGGCTGCCTCCAAATCCGAAGCCGGTGATTTGAAGATGACCCAATTGGCCTATGCCGCCGCGGCGGATTACTATCGGCAGGCTGCGGAACTCGTCCCCGCCGGTTCGGATTTGGTCAAAGCCGGTTATATGAATCAACAAGGAGAAGCGTTTTATGATGCCGGTAAATACGCCGAAGCAGAAGCGCCCATAGAAGGCGCCTTAGACTTGAGAGAACGGCTGTTAAAGCCCGATGATTCCAAGATTGCAGCGACCCTGAACAGCCTGGCCAAGCTATACTGGGCCCAGGGCAAGTATGCCCAGGCCGAGCCGCTATATCAACGGGCGATGAAGATCGCTGAGAAAGCCCTGGGAACCGAGCATTCCAGCCTGGCCACTACTCTGAACAACCTGGCGGTGCTTTACCTGGACCAAGGGAAGTATGCCCAGGCCGAGCCGCTATATCAGCGGGCTTTGCAAATAGATGAGCAGGCCCTTGGGCCGGAGCATCCCACCCTGGCCACGACCCTGAACAACCTGGCGAATCTATACAAGGCCCAGGAGAAGTATGGCCAGGCCGAGCTACTCCTCAAACGATCTTTGAAGATCAAGGAGCAAGCCCTGGGGCCGGAGCATCCCGACACGGCGGCGACCTTGAACAACCTGGGGGCGCTATACGACGTCCAGGGGAAGTATGACCAGGCCGGGCCGCTATACCAACGGGCTTTGGAAATCGCTGA
>JADFXK010000368.1 GCA_015233625.1 Deltaproteobacteria bacterium
CAAAAATTAAAGTAATCTTATCTGTTATTTTCTACCGATGGTCATTTTATCAGTAATCTAATAAACATTTTTTTATAGCCTAAAAAAAAATCTAAAGTAACGTTGTCGATTTGACGATAATAGAATCAAAAGCAAGGATACTCAGTTGTAAAACGAGGGCTATTCTAAGGTATTTCACTAGGTGTCAGGTATCGCGGCTTCCAGATGATGGTAGCCATACCCTGCCGAACACCAATCAGAAATTAAGCTAATCTAGTTTCGAGAGTGGGGAGAAAGGATTCTCCCGCATGGCGAGATCAAGGAGGATATGTCATGAACCTGTCTATTATGAACAATGTTGCTTCGTTAACTGCCTATACGGCTTTATCTGCTTCAAATGCAAATCTGGCCAAGAGTATTGGCCGACTATCGACAGGTCTCCGCATCAATTCCGCTGCTGATGACCCTTCGGGTCTGGCCATTTCCGAGCGCTTCCAAACCCAGATCAATGGCCTGAACCGGGCTTCCATGAACGCTCAAGACGGCATCTCCATGATGCAGCTGGCTGAAGGGGCGATGAATGAAACCCAGTCCATGCTCCAACGGATGCGGGAACTGGCTCTCCAGGCAGCCAACGGCACTTTGACGGCTTCGGACCGAGTCCAAGTCCAGAGTGAAGTGGATCAGCTAAAACAAGAAATCGACCGGATCGCACAGAGTACTGAGTTTAACACTCGGCAACTCTTGAATGGAGACGGTTCCGGCATATGGTCAACCGACACCCCTAACAACCTGACCGCCAGTCTTACCGGACAGGTTCAAGAGGGTAACTACAGGATTATCGTCCAAGCTTCCGCCACCGGTACCAATGATGTGTGGAAAAGCGAGGTCATGCAACTGAGTAAGCCGGTGTCGGCCGATCAGAATTCCATGCGGGTGGGCGTAAGCAACACCAATGGGAACATGCTGTCCACGGCCACTATGACCCTTGATGACACCCTGCTTAACAAAAGTGAATCCTTCAGCTACAAGTTTCTCCAGGGGCAAGCTGCAGAAATTGAGGGGCAAACAGGTATACAAGCGGCACTCACGGCGGCTGGGATTGATCTGAACATTTGCGCCACAACCTCCGGTTTCCAGGCCAATGCCTCCACCATGGAGGTGATGACCAACTCCGTCACCGTGACTGGGGGCGCATCCTTAACCGGAACCGAGTCCGTCTACTTCGCCCAAGATTCCTCTTTCAATGTTTCCACGGGTGGTGCGACCCTCGTGGCAAATTTTAAAGCCGGAACTTACAGCCTGGCGGAGGTACAGACTGCCTTAGAGACGGCCACATCGGGTCTGTTCTCGATAACTTGGGCGCCCAATCTCAATCCCGCCGGCGGCTATTTTCTTCAATTATCCGCCGTCGCTGCCGTACCCTACACTATTACGGTCTGTGGTTCAACGACTGAAGCGCTGGGGATAGGCGGCGGGACACTTGCCGTCAGCAGCGTCTTGACTGGGTCCCAGAACAGTGAGAATGCTAATCTATTCAGGATAACCGCGACCAATAACGTCGGAAACTTTGACTCCGCCGCCTCGACCATGAGTTTTGACGTCTTTGGCAACGGCCACTCGGCCACCATTTCCTTTGACGCCTGGAAGAATATTATCAGCAGCACGGGCGTTTTTTCCGGTACATCGAGTATCAGCAGTATTGTTTTCGGTGAGAATGATGTTCTTAACACGATCAATAGCGCGTTGGCGACGAATGCCATTGGGTATCGAGCCCAGATTGATTCCAACCATGTGCTTAGTTTTGTCGCCACTACGGCCGACGGCACGTTGGCGCCGACAAGTCTGACCATCAATAATATGAAATCAGCGGATTCCGGCACCCTTTCGTTGACCGCCATCGGCATCACGGCCGGGTCATTCACCGGTGTGGGAAACAACAAGATAGTGTTTTCGGTTAACCAGAGTACTGTCTACACAGCCAGCCTGGCTTCAACCACCTATTCAGCGTCCACCACCGGGATGAACAAACTGGCCGCTGATCTGGAAACGGCGATGAATAATGCAATTGAAGCCGGCAGCGGAACCCAGGATAACCTGGTCGATGTAGCTTATGATACAACTGCCCAGAATTTTCACGTAATCAGTCGGAGGGTCGGCCTGCAAACCTCGGCTACCTCGGAGGTGCAACTTTTTGACGGAGCCGGCCTGGCCAGTATCCTGTCCAGCATCGGGTTGGATCTCAACACCCATGCTTTAGGAAACAACGATGGAATTTCATTAGCCGTCTATAAGGGCGTCGGATCTGACACGCCGGCCACCAATATCTATAACCGGCGAGGACTTAACAGCGCCGCCATAAGTTGGGGCTTAGGCTCGGGAACAACGACGATTTCGGCGGATGCAACTTTGGCCTCGCTGGGGATAAGCTTAAATTTCTCTTCTGCCGCCGCGGCAGCTGGCAATGCGGGAAGCTTCAGTATTGACGTGACCAAAGTCGGCGACCTGAGTTATATCGCTAAAGCTGACAATTCTTTGGGAGAAATTGCCCAATTCAACGGCATCCTGGACCAACCAAAGAATATAACCATATACGCCAACGGTCACAGCGCCACGATTAACTTTGACAAGGCGACAACCTTAAATGACTTACAGAATATGATTGTCTCGGCGGTCACATCTTCTGTGGACAACCGGGGCTTGGGATTGCAAGTAGATGGTCAGCCTTCCGCCCAAAATACGGTATATCAGCATGTGGCTGACTACATCACTAACACGGCAGAAGGCACATATGTCCAGGCCACGGGTGACGCGGCGGTAAACGGGACGCTGCTCGTCAGATCGCCGTGGGCTGGGACCGACGGTCAAATAACTTTCGCAGCCAATGACGACGTCCTTAAGGCGTTCGGTTTTGCTGAAATTCAAAAGCCCGCTGATACCACAGGAAAGGATCCTTACTATATCCAAGTTCAAAATGCTCACACCGGTGAGGTACTCGGCGCTCGGAGGGTATCGTCGCCCCAAGCGGCTGACCTGATCCCAGGTGTTAGTTTCAAATTCAACCCGACGGTTGATGTGACCACCTCTTGGAATGACCAGACCGGTAAATTTGATTTCACTGCCAACACTGACCCGGTATCTTCCACATTGCATGTGGTGGACCGTAGCCTTGACCTTCAGATCGGTCCCAATGTCGGGCCTGAGCAAACAGTCAAGTTAAACATAGGATCAGTTACGACCGCGGCCCTGGGTTTGAGCAATGTTTTGATGGTCGACCCCAACCTGGCCTCGCAATCAGTAAACATCATCGACAATGCCATCAATTTTATTTCCGTACAACGGGCCAAGCTGGGCGCGGTCCAAAACAGGTTAGAGCACACCCTCAACAGCTTAGCCTCGGGAATAACAAATATGACATCAGCCAACTCGTCCCTCACTGACCTGGATATGGCTAAAGGAGTCTCTGAAATGACCAAGAACCAGATTTTGGTTCAAGCGGGTACGGCCATGATGGCTCAGGCTAACCATGTGCCGGAACAGCTCTTAAGTCTGCTAAAATAGGCGCCGGGTGAAAATAGTCTCTAAGCCTTCGCCGGAGAGCAATTTCAGTTTCACCGCTCCCCAGGCTTTGGAAGTCCCAAAAGCAGCGTGGAATCCACTCTTTTGATCGGGGCTAGGGACAGTAATTTCCAAGAGATAGCTTTTGTTTTGCTCATGGAGGTGTCGTAATGAGAATCAGTCAATCCAGCGCAACCGAGGCCCCCTTCATCCCCAAAGAAGGGATCAATGTGGGTGAGGTGAGTAACTTATTGAGCGTCCCCAGGTCAACCTTGCTTTTTTGGGAAAAGGAATTTGGTTCATTTTTGAGTGTAAAGAAGACCGACGGTAAGCATCGCCGATATACCAATCGTGAAGTGGAGGCCTTGGGCGAGATAAAGCGACTGCTCAACGAAGAAAAATATACAGTCGCCGGGGCCAAACGGCGCATGGAGATGACCAGACAACAAACTAAATCGTTTGAACAAATCCTGACTGAGGCGCTGGGCAAACTGGAAACGGGAATGAAAGTCAGTGACGTGGCTCGGAACATGGCCAGGCAAATGGCGGTATGAGGCGGCAGGATCACAAGATCCTGTCGGCCCCGGCCGAAGCCGGAGAGGCCTTGTGCTTTTACCCCGTTGCGGCGGGAAAAGAACCGTGTTTCCAGAACGAGTTCTCATTCTACTGCAACCAGGCAAAAGCATAAACCAAGATGTCGCACTCTCTTTGTCATTTCGAGCGGAGCGAGAAATCTTAAGATTCCTCACATTCGTTCGGAATGACAGAGCAAGAAGTATTCGATTGGAATGACAAAATGAAAGCCATTCGTTTGAATTACGAAGTGAGAGACATTCGATTGGAAGGAAGAAGTACGAAAAATTCATTCGGAATAGACAGAATAAGAGGATATACACTGAAACCTAAGACGAAAAGGAGGTAGGCAACACAAAAAAGATAACCGTACT
>JADFXK010000369.1 GCA_015233625.1 Deltaproteobacteria bacterium
AAACTGTAGAACTGGCATAGGTATCTCCTTTTCACATTGTGGATTGGATGTTTTATATAGCGTTTGTTTCTAGTTTGATCAGGTTAGGTATGTTTTCAGATAGCGGTTGGCGAAATAGCGACATATATAAATAGTATATGTATATCATGTGGTAAAGAAACTTTGTTTAGGATAGAATTGACCAATCAATTGATAGGTAGGGAATAGGTGTGTATAGAAGTACTACTTAAAGGGGGTGGGGGCTATAATTCTACTTTTATATCTTACTCTACGGTCATAGAGAAGGGTACCGGACACTATAAATGGGCAACTTTGGAGTACTGACGACTATTTAATTGACATCTTTTAAGAACGTGGCTATAGTTTCGGTAAAGATGGGTTTAAGTAGTGGGTGCTTTGTGCTAAATGCTATGTACTTAGTCCAAAGATAGGCACGTTTTGGATACTAGACGTTTGTTTACTCTACTTAATCATAGGAATAGGTGGATTAGAGGTGGTTTAATCAGGTGGGAGATGGGTTTGCGTAGGATGAGGTAGCGGAAGGAGATGTGGTGGGTGGGAAATGTCAATTGTAGGTTAAATACTATTATACTATGTTATTATATGTTGTAAAAGATTATTTTACGTATAAATATGACACATTAGATGACAAAAAGGAATAGTATCTTCATCCGGCGTGAAGAACCATATCTATGTCAGATTTGATATAGCTCCATATCCTTAGTTGTCGGGCTAAAATACTATGTCGCATTGCAACAAATTTGATCTCGAACGAAAATAAATCCGGGGCCAAAGAAAAACCTTTATTTTTGTGTCTGTTCGGCATATAAATT
The DNA here is from genome assembly GCA_015233625.1 of Deltaproteobacteria bacterium. Taxonomy (GTDB): domain Bacteria; phylum Desulfobacterota; class JADFXK01; order JADFXK01; family JADFXK01; genus JADFXK01. The sequence goes on from JADFXK010000369.1 coordinate 834, forward strand.
ACACTTAGTCTGCGATAAGAGAAGGCAAGCAGCCTGTTTCCGGGATAACCAAATGCTTCAGGCCCGAGATCACGGCCCTGGACTAGACGAAGGACTCTTTAGCCGGTTGACGCATTCGGAGTCAAAGTTTTGTTGCCGTCCCTAAAGAAAACTCGAAAATCCCCTGTGCCCACTGTGCCCAAATTGTGCCCGTCAGAGTCAAAAGTTTCCAAACAAAACCAAACAAAACCAGAAGTAGAAAAAATTTTGCTGAAAGTTAAATATGTTGCAGAGTGAGGTAGTTACGGGTAAGTACCTCTTTGGACTTAAAATCCCTCGGTCCTCGTGGCTGTACGAGTTCGATTCTCGTCCCAGGCACCAAATAATACAAAGGCTTAGCGGTTTTCTTGACCGTTGAGCCTTTATTCGTTTGGCCGAACAGGCCGAATTTACCCCACATCTACCCCACACGATTCTTTCCCCCATAAGGCCTCCGGCCCGGCTTTCTCCACACTGAGACTTCCCCATCACCGGCGACGGGATGACATTTCTGCCCCACGGACCCCAAAATTATTCGAGCAGGGCAGCCAGGGCGTGGGGCAGGGGTGGGGGAAAAAATATGGGCAGGGAAATACCCGCCCGCTAAAAGTTATCCTGGAGTTGGCATATGTCATGGCAAAAGGAGGAGCTTAGCTGGAGAAGTGAGCTAAAAAAGAAAAATGAGGCAGATGACAAAAAACTTCAAGAGGAACAGACCGCTATACAAAGTTTCTGGAAAAAGTTGGTGAAACTCGATGTTCAAGTCTTTTTATCAACTCAGGCATCCTAATAGGCTTGAGGCCGCGGTTTGAGACATCAGAGGTTGAGGTAATCAGGGCCATCGCCAATCCAATTAACCTCAGAACTTTATGTAATTCCATGGTTATCCTCTTGCCTTGATCGCGGTGTTAATTGATTGACTGGTCAGCCCCAGAAAGAGAAAATATGATGCAGCCTCATTCCTTTTTAAATTAGCGGTAGCCCCAATTTCGTGCAGCCGGGAGCCATTTCGGGTTCGATGCTTTCAATTTTATCGGATCCTAACGTTTCTGTCATGTTAATTGACTCCAGGGTCCAAAGATTATTACGGCCCATGCCGATTATGGACGCCCTAAGCGTCATCCTTTATCCGGGCAGTTATCCAGAGAGGGTCTTTACTTTTGCTCCCACTTGACTTTCCGCCGCTCCCCGGCCCTGGTTGTCCGCTCCCTGGCCGCCTCCACCTCATCGGGAGCGAATTGGATCAATGTCGTCTGCTCGGGGCCGCCTCAATCAGTCCTCTAATAATTCCGTGTCCGGCCGTGCATAGGGATGGCTGGGCGGCCCGATCAACGGGGTTTTGACCGGCGCCGCAAGCCCGATAAATACCACCAGTCCGTCGCCGCCGGGGTTCGTCTGGACCGGTATGTTTTTCCAGTTGTTGGCGAGCCATACATTACCCGAGGGGTCAATGGCTACTCCGGTATTCCTGTCCAGTGCGTCGCTGGTGTAACCCGTGCTCGGCGAGATTGGATCGCCGGTGCGAGATCCTTGCGGACATCTCGAAGGTCTCGCCCCGCAAAGTTGGGTCAGCCGCTGATCGGCGAAATTGGCGACCCAAATGTTGTCATCCCCATCCACGGCGATACCCCACGGTATGGTCAGACCGCCGCCCGTAAATGGTGACGAGTGGGGCGGCCGGCCGTCGCGCCTGAGCAGGGTAACGGAGCCGCCGAGGGTGGTCGGCACATCAGAGACCGGCACGTCAGCGGTTGGACACGGTAGACTGATTATCCCGGAGTTGGCTATCCAGACGTTGCCGAGGCTGTCGATCGCCACTCCCAAAGGCGCTTTGATGCCTCCACCGGTGAACGGTGACCCGGCGATCGGGGTGCCGTCCGGGCCAAGTGCGACCACGCTATCATTGCCGGAGCTGGAAATCCAGGCATTTCTCTTGGCGTCGATGGCGATGTCGAAAGGCTTGTTTAGTCCGACATTGGCGAAAATCCGGGCGTTCCCCGGATCTCCTTTAAGAAACTGGGTGATGGTGTTGTTGCAACAGTTGGCAATCCAGATGTTACCCATCTGATCTGAGACCGTACCTTGCGGCGAACTGATGTTGCCCTCGGTAAAGCCGGCGGCGGAGGAGAGCGGTTTCCCGGCTAAGCTGAACTTCGACACGCTGTTTGAAGGCGGGGGCGTAGTACATCCCTGCCCTTGAAAGCCGAAGTTCCCAAGCCAGATATTCCCTTTAGGGTCGATGCCGATTCCGAAACCGGCGCCATCGACACCACCTCCGCTGAAGGGAGCGCCTGGGGCGTCCGCGCCAGTCGGGGTGAGTTCCAACAGGAGCGTCCCGCCGCAAACAGGCTCCAGAGGGTTGCTGCCGAAGGTGTAGTTGTTGGTAATCCAGATATTGCCTTGTTTATCCACAGCCATATTCCCTGGGCCATCGAATTCCCGGCCGGTGCCGATGTATTTGACGGCCAGCGTCCAGGCATCGGGGGCGGACGTCAGGACCGGGTGGTAAGGGATCGGGGGATACGACTGTGACAGATCGAACAATGATTTTACGTTCTGCCAGGGATAGTGGGCGATATTCACTACGGCTTGCAAGGTATCGCGGGGAGCATTGCCGCCAGGCGGAGTTGTCAGGGCAAAGAACGACGGGCAGACTGTAGGTGCATTCACGCAGGCGGCGAGCATATCGGCCAAGGTGTTGAATTCTGACATCGTCGAGGTTTGTAACCCATTGGGTGGATTGCCGAGAACCGATCCCACCTGGCCCGTCGTAAGGTCAACCAGGTTCCGCACCGTCGCCGACGCATTTTGCAGACCGGGCGCGGTCCCGGTAATGTGCGGACCAATGATAAACTGAGCCATGGCGTAGGCCGAGGCTACGGTCGTTCTTTCGTTGATCACGACCCGGCCGGAGACGGGCGGGGTTCCCAAGACGGCGGCCAGTCTGATAGGGCTTCGCACGGGCTTAGAACCTCGATAGGTAGGCGCACCATCTGCGATCAGGTAGAGGACCGCATTAGTGCCCCGTGGCGGAGTGTAGGAGAAGTTAAAGAATGCGCCGGCGGCACTTTGCGCGGCTCCCAAGGCCACGGCCGGGATGCCCTGGTGCGTTCCGGCGCCATAAAGCGTGACGGTGGAGAACGCGATCGGTGTCTCGCCGCTTTGGACCTTGCCGCTTTGCGTGGCTGCCTGGGCGAATATAGGCGAGGCCAGCCAGACAAGTCCGATCAATGGGGACAACATCTTGATTTTCCAGCTAAAGCAACGGAACATCGATGACCTGCTATCCATTTTCGGACCCCCTTCGGCTCAATGCGGTTGAATGAAGGAAAAGAACGCCGGATAAATCAATATAACACACTAAAATTGCATTATATTTTTATAAGTCATCGGATCGAAGTGGGTCGGGCCCGGTGAATCGTCAAAGGAGTTTGAGCGTTCGATTCATCTCAAATAAAATAAACCACAGCCTGGCATTTGGCGATGTTCTTCCCGGCCTCGGTGCGGACGAGGATATCCATATAGGCGGTGCGGCGGCCGGAGTTGAGAATTTCAGCTTCGGCGATCACTGTTTCGTTAAGACGAGGATTGGCGAAGAAGGTGATACCAGAT
>JADFXK010000036.1:0-498 GCA_015233625.1 Deltaproteobacteria bacterium
ACTCGTTCACAGTGACCCCCGGTGTAAGGTGACTTGGCGTCTATCGCTCCGGCCAGCACCTTGATGATGGAGTCGAACAAACGAGTCTGAGCCTCCATCAGGTTTCGGTTATCCAGGGCTACGGCGGCCTGAGAGGCCAGCGCTTCGATGAATCCGGCCATTTCGGGACTAAAGGCAATTAATCGTCCGGTCCCGCTGGCTCGGGCGTTGATTAACAGCAGGATACCGATAACATTGCCCTTGCGAGGTTTTAGGGGAACGGCGAGAAAAGAGTGGGAGCGATAGCCGTGGACCGAATCAAACTCCAAAATATCTGAGAAATCAAAATCCTTAGATTCTTGGAGGCCAGCTACGTTGACGGTTCGTTCCGTCAAGACGGCGTGGGCGATGAGGTCGAAGTAGCGAGGTTTGCTCTCCTCGTCACGTAATGGTATAGGTTTAAAAGGGATCTTTCGATAAAAATTCCCACCCATCCTTAAATCCAGGGTGTCGTACCAG
>JADFXK010000036.1:508-18714 GCA_015233625.1 Deltaproteobacteria bacterium
ATTTCGTGGTGGAGCTTGTCGTCATCTTGCAGGGAGAACAGGATGCCGCCGTCAGCGTTGGTCAGTTCCTTGGCGCCCCTTAGAATCATCTCCATAAAACTGGCGTGGTTTCGCTCCATGGACAGGGCGATGCCCAACTCGACCAGCTTTTGCAGCTTACCCTGGGCCGCGACCAGTTCCTTGGTCCGTTCCCGGACCTTCTCTTCGAGTAACAAGGCGTGTTCTTCTAATTTTTTGTGGGTCTTTTCCAGCTCGGCCTGTTGTTGCTGGATCCGGATGTTGGCTTCCTTTAGGCCTTCTTCATTACGATCTGATAGTTTGACAAGGCGCTGAGAAGATTTGGAAAGTTTCCCATAACTTTTGAGCAGGTTTTGGTATTCTTTCCGGAAATCGATATCCTTCTTGTCGGCGAGAAGACTCTCCCCACGCTCAAGAATATCTTTTTCGGCCTGGAATGCATCGAAGCTCATGATTAAGCCTTTGGCACCATGTTGAATTTAGCTTGCTCCAGGTCTTCGCCAAACTCTTGACCCAGCTCTTCCATGTTGTCGTCGTCTTCCTCGTAGTACCAATTGATCACGACCCGATTTCCGTTAGCCGCCACACTTTCCAGTGTTTCAAACAAGCTCATGAAGATTTTGGCACTGGTACTATTAAAATAGACGAGCTCTAAATTAAAAGTGACGTCAGCGTCTCCCAAGGTTTCGAGATGACCGTTCAACTTTTTGATAACCGGTCCGAAGAACTCCGCCACGTCCTCAGGATATGATTCTCCCCGGACAGAAAACACGTTGGTACCAAAGTCAAAATCGATTTCCGGACTGCGTTCGGTTGCTTCGATGTGCAGTTTTTCCATCAAACATCTCCCAGGTCAACTAAGGCAGGTATTGAGTAAGCGATCACCGGGTGGCGCATTTAACTTGTCTATTATCTAAGAAGTGTCAGATGGTCGCCCCAGAAATAGGCAACGAATGGTTCCGCCGACACCGGATGTGGGCTTTGATTATAGCCGGCAAGTTGGCCTTGTTGGCTCTTCGCTGAAAAATTAGGTAAATAGAACCTCAAAAGAAGAAGGTACTTGCCGGCGACCCCCAAACTAAACCTAAAAATGATTCAAAAAAGCAACCAGCATAATCTACCTGAACGCAGGTAAACCCAATTTGGAGTTACCCACTTGAAATAGCGAACAGGCATTAATACTTCTCAATTTATATAGATCCTTCGTGGTTCAGGCGCACTAATTTGGACGGGATGATCATTTAGACAGGGCATGTCGTTCAAGTTCGTTTTCGGCAAATTGAAGTCCGATTTGTCTTATTTCTTCAGCAAGTTGTATAAATACCTCGACCATCACGGGGTCAAAATGGGTGCCCTGACCTTCCTTGATGAAGGCGATGGCTTTACTATGTGGAATTGGTGGCTTGTAAACCCGTTTACTGACCAGGGCGTCATAAACGTCGGCCAAGGCCATTAACCGGCCAGGGATGGGGATGTCTTCACCCTTTAGCCCCTGCGGATATCCCGAGCCGTCCCATTTTTCATGGTGGGTATAAGTGATTTCTCGGGCGAAACGGAGAAAAGAATTGTCACCAAGTCTTTTCTCCGCAGCGGAGATGGCGGCATGGCCGTAATCGGCATGCAGTTTCATCACTTCAAATTCTTCATCCGTCAGGCTGCCCGGCTTCATTAGGATCTTGTCGGGGACACCGACCTTGCCAATATCGTGCAAAGGGGAGGACCTGTAGAGCAGATCGATGGTCTCATGGCCAAAATAATCACGGAATTGGGGATGCTCTTTGAGTTGGTTGGCCAGGGCCCGGACATATCTTTTCGTCCGTCGGATATGGCCGCCTGTTTCTGGGTCCCGATATTCTGCCAGCACCGCCATGCTCTCAATAGTGACTTCCTGGGTCAGGGCCAGTTGTTGAGTTCGTTCTTCCACCCTATCTTCAAGGACCTGGGCATGTTCTTCTAATCTTGTATGCGCCTTTTCCAACTCCGTCTGTTGTTGCTGAATTCGGAGGTTGGCTTCCTTCAAGCCCTCTTCATTACGGTCGGAAAGTTTGAGAAGGCGCTGGGCTAATTTGGAAAGTTTCCCATAATTAAAATGGTAAACCCCCGGCTTTGCCGGGGGACTCCTAAAGTTTGACAGTTACGGGAATATGCGGGACGTTCCCTTTTCAGAACCGCTCAAAGTTCATGAATAAGAAGTCCCGCAATGGGTTAACGTCAGAGTAAAAATCACACCGTGTGGTATTGTAAGTTTCATATCGTGTGAATTCCCAACTGTTCAAGAAAGGTGCTATACGGTTTTTGGCCAGGGAATACTTCGCACCCACAGTAGGCAGGGACGAAAAGACTGTCCGTAAATAAATCAAGCAACAAGAGGAGTAAGACCAAAGGGTCGATCTGCTCAACCTGTTTGGATAGTGGCCACCTTTAGGTGGCTCATGGTTTTCAACCGCTTTGAGCGGTTCCCATATTCAAGCCTCCGGCTTTGCCGGAGGTGCCTGACTCAATGGCACGAACACCTTTATTTGAAAGTTCTATAAGGAGATCATATAGAACAGAGGTATCCATATATGATTCACTAGAGCCATGATAATCTCTAAACCTACAATGCGGACATGCAAAGTTGCAGAAATTTGTAGGGAAGACTTCGACAACTTCAGGAACGGGAATCTTGCCATCCAATATTTCAAGCACTTTTGGCCATGCTGCAATCAGGTTGAGAGGCCAGCCTTCATATTTAGCGTTGAGATTAGACTCTTCACTCATTTTTTATTGCCTAGCCGGCATAAACGTTTTTCCTATACGTCTCTGACCTACGGCAGAATCCACTGCTTTCTCACAAAATTACCGACATGATCAATCTCAGGAAACAATGTAGCTTCATGAATGCCTATTCGTGTCAGTTGCCTTCGTATATCTTCCTTATATTTTTTTGGTATGATAAATGACGTCAAGAAATTTTTACCTTTGCCATTATTTAGTTCTTCTAAAGCCTGTTGATAAAAATGCCAAAACAGTTTTAAAATTTCTTTACTTAGGCATCAAAACCTTGTATAGTCGTGTTGTTTTACCCCAACTAAACTACTCGACATATACAGGAGACTTTAATGATAGAAAAAGATATCAAGCGGTTGGCAGTAAAACAACTCAAGAAGTGTTTTCCTAACTGGCAGCGGTTGCCTAAGGATAAAAAGAAAAAGTTGGCGAAACTGGTACTTGACGAAATATCGGCCAGTTACACATTGGATCAATCGATGAGTATTCCACTCAATGAACTGACCAGCACCCCTGTCCCACCTGCCGGGGTCATTCCTTTGAACGAAATGGAGGGCTTTGTCGTCCAGACCACTCGGCATCTTCTGACTTTCCCGAACAAGCTTTGGCAAAAACATTTTGATGATCGGGAGCTTAGGTTGATTGATAATTTGCTGGACGACGAGGTTGTGAATCGACTTCTGGCCCCTGAGAGTTACATACCATCTATGAGAAATGTTTATCCAGCTAATTATTTTAGGGCCGAGTTGCTTAAATCGTTGCGTTATCCTGAAGTTAGTTACCTCAAGTACTGTCATCAGGTGATCAATAAATTGGACCGTAAGCGAGAACGTGCTTTTCTCCATCTGTCGTTGCGAAAGCACGTCTGTATCGATCACAGTCAATTGAGCCGCTTTCGTACCGGCTTGACTTTCACCCAAATGGTGAACCTGATGACCTACATGGCATATCTTCTGGTCAAGAAGGGTAAAATAAGCAATCCGTTCCATCTTTGTGGTGTCGATAGCACGGAACTGGTGGCGTGCTGTAGTTCTTTTCCTCTGGCAAAAGTCACGATTGGCGACAAAACCGTTCGCATCTATTCGGAACTGGATGCCGATTGCGGCAAACGAAGGAAAAAGAGAAACAAATCTGAATACTTCGTCGGTTACCGTCTTCATACTTTGGTGGCCATCGATCCCCAAACTGGGTGCAACTATCCACTGTTTTCGTTGGTGGCGCCAAGTAATCATCATGACAATCTTTTTCTTGAGCAAATTCTGGCTTTTGCCAAAGCAATGGGCCTTTCCATTAAGGTGATCACGGCTGATGAAGGCTATGTAGACACGGAACGCAATGAGAAAATCCAGAAAGAGTATGGTGTCACAGTTATCACTCCCGCCAGTCGGAAGGCGAATATCCCTGGCCATATCGATCCTAAAACACATGCCGTCTACATGAATGGACACTGTGAGATTCCAATGTCTTATGTAGGTCGGACGGATTTAGGGCATGAATTTGCTTGCGGCGCCGATCCTCAGCAGTGCTTTTACTCCCCGACTTGTGCCAAGTATCGCGAGATACCTTTGGATGCCCGTTTATTCGGTCAGATTCCGGACCAGGTGGATGGTGTTGAACGTGTTCGGTCTATTAGAAAACACCTGGAACGAGCCTTCAACCTGTTAAAGCACAGGGAAGGGTTAGAGACACTCCGAGTCAGGTCACAGCATGGGGTAATGGTTGCAGCCACCTTTGCCCAGATGGCGACTCTGCTGTTGGAAATAGTAGGAACAAGAAGAACTATTAATGATGAAGTCACCTCAAAACAGTTATGATTATTCAGCTAATAATCAGTGTTTATAAACAATATATGTGGGTTAGTTAGGTATTATCACGTCGTTTTGATTTGGTGAGAGTCCACATAGGGCTCGCAAGAGGTTTACCCTCTTATTGGCAGATGCCATACAAGAAGCCAAGAAAACTGTCTCTCCCAAATCGGAAAGTCGTCAGAAAATACCTTGAACTCGCAAAAAAATCACCCCAAAAACTTGCGCCGCACTCTGCACCCTAGCTTCCCGGGGTACTTTGCAACAGGCTTGAATTCAATACCATTGCCCATACCTTCCCAACCAGGCCTCGCCCCGGCCGGGCACTGACGCAGTCGATAGGACCCGTCTCGACCAATCCCTGGATGGTCCTGCCTTCAAAAATAACGCCTGGAATCTTAATTCAACACCATCGCCCATACCTCCCCACCACCAGGCCTGGACCCGGCCGGGCACTGGCGCAACCGGTACGACCCATTTCGACTAATCCCTGGATGATCCTGCCTTCAAAAACAACGCCTGGAATCTTAACTCAACAACATTGCCCCACAACTCCCCACCAGGCCTGGACCCGGCTGGGCACTGACGCAATCGATAGGACCCGTCTCGATCAATCCCTGGATGATCCGGCCATGATCTTTGGGATTGGCGATCCAATGTATAGATATCGGGACTACCGGTCCAATAAATTTAACAAATGATGTCAGCGCCGGCCGGGCCGTCAGGATGGGCTAGAAATAGCACCGGACGCCGAGGTTAATGCCAGCGTCCGACCGGGTCGGCAGGATGGGTTAGAAGTAGAGCCGGACGCCGAGGTTGATCGGGAAGGTCCAGTTGCCGTCGGGGTCAAAACTCCGCCCGCCGGAGGAGCTGGGGCTGCCGATGTACCGGGCCTTAACTTCTGTGAAGATACCGACGTTACCCATTTTGTATTCCAACCCTGGGCCGAAATCGGTCAGAAAACCCCAGCTCGGGTCTATAAAGGCAGTCTTCACACCCAAGAAAGTGGCATCCACCGAACTATACCGGGCCGCGCCCAGATCAACTCGAAAATAGGGGTCCCAGCAACGATCAACGGGCAGGTGAATTTTTCCGCCGACATAAATGGGTACGATGTTAAGGTTGTCGAAGTCGGTCAGCCCGACGGTTTTTCCGGCGTAGGATTCCCAACCGAAGCCAAACTGGGCGCTGAACATGTCATCAAACCGATAGGCCGCTTCAATGTTGAACCCCCAGCCGCCCTTAAACGCGTCACTGTAACTGGTCCCGTTGTCCGGGACAAAATATCCGGATAAGAATGGGGCATACTGGCCGCTGACGCCGATGGAGACATCACCAGCCTGGCCGGCCGCGGCCGCGACCCCGGTCAACGACATCACCACCACCGCGGTTAACAAACATCTTCCAAAAAATCCTGGTTTCCTGGTCCTCATAATTCGACTCCTTTTCTTGTGTTGATTAATGAAAATACTGTGCCCAGCCGGATTACCGGATAGGCGGACTGAAGGTGGAAAAAATCACCAGCGGTTCGAGCTCCGTGTTGATTAAGCCGTGTTCCTCTCCTTGGGGCGCGATCATGGCATCCCCTGGTTTGATGGCGCTCCATTGCCCGTCGATGAGGAACTCGCCGACACCGGACACGATATAAAAAAATTCGGTTGAATTGTCATGGACATGTGGGGCGATGCGGCACCCCGGCTCGATCTTGACTTCCACATTGTTTAGCCGGTCATTGTCGGCTCGGCCGAAAAAATGTTTTAGATAGACCCCTTCATTATGGGGATGGTTGACGAATTCTCCCGTGGTAATGATTTTTGCGGTCATGGAACGGCTCCTCGATTAGGGGACTGGATCTCAGGGCAGAGGAGCTATTATAGGCGAGAATATCAGCCGGGTAAAGCTATAATTAATTAACCTCCCGGCATTAATAAGGTTTTTTAAACCATTTGGGGTGGCGGAATTACGGGCAAGCAGGACGAGGCGGTCGATGATCTTAATCTCGGCTGGTGGCCAGGCGGTGAGGAATCTTAAGATTTCTCGCTTCGCTCGAAATGACAACAGGGTGGCGCGAGGTTCATCAAATTAAGCCATTGTGATTATGCTTTTCCATCGGGGGCGAGGACTAGTCCGGCCGGTACATCCCTTCGATCAGGTCCCGGAACCGGTTATGAATGTACTTTCGTTTGACCTTCATCGTCGGGGTCACTTCGCCGTCTTCTTCATAAAGCTTTTTGGGCAGGATAACGAACTTCTTAATTTGCTCCACCCGGGCCAGGTTCTTATTTACGGTCTCGACCTCCTGGTCGATGAGCTTCTTGATTTCCGGCGATTGGGTTAACCCGGCATAGGTAGTGAACTGGATCTTGTGGTCTTGGGTATACTTGACCACGTTGTCTTCGTCGATGATGATCAGGGCGGTGACAAACTTTCGGCCGTCTCCGATAATCACGGCGTCGTGGATATACGGACTAAATTTTAATTGATTTTCGATGTACTGGGGAGCGATGTTCTTTCCGCCGGAAGTGATGATCAGGTCTTTTTTTCGGTCGGTGATCTTTAAGAACCCGCGCTCGTCCAATTCGCCGACATCACCCGAATGTAACCAGCCATCGGCCAGAGTCTCCGCGGTCGCCCGGTCGTCTTTGTAATAGCCCAAAAATACGTTACCTCCCCGGACCAGAATCTCGCCATCTGCGGCGATCTTCACCTCAACCCCGGGAATGGGTGGGCCCACGTTGTCCGCCTCGATGATGCCGGCCTGGTGCATGGCCGTGGGGCCGCTGCCTTCGGTCTGGCCATAAACTTGACGAAGTGGAATCCCAATGGAATGGTAGAATTTGAGCACATCAGGTGAGATGGGGGCCGCCCCGGAGATGGCTAATCGGATCCGGTCAAAGCCCAGCCTTTTTTTGAGCTTGCGGAAAACCAGGCAGTGAACCAGGAAAAAAAGGAACCGGCTCAGGTAACCGGTCATGGCCCCGGCCAACCGTTCCGGAGTGGACCGGGCTCCAATCTTTAATGATAGACCGAGAACCAGCTTTTTGAACCAGGTGGCGTCGTTCATTTTGATGAAGATGGTGGAGTAATATTTTTCCCAAATGCGGGGCACGGCGAAGAAAACGGTGGGCGAGACTTCGACCATGTTCTGGGCGATGGTGTCAACATTTTCGATGAAACTTAAGGTGTATCCGGCCCGCAGGGGGAGGAAGACCGAGAACATTCGTTCGGCGATATGAGACAGGGGCAGAAAGGACAAAAGTTCATCGTGCTCATTCATGGCCACCGACTTTATTAAGGCATCGATAGTCCACAGGATATTAGCGTGAGAGAGCATGGCTCCCTTGGGCGGACCGGTGGTGCCGGAAGTGTAGATGAGCAAGGCCGGGCCGGCCGGGTCAATCTCTGCCACCTTTTGTTCAATCAGTTGGGGATCTTTTTGGTCGAGGACGGCGCCCAGGCGAAGCAACTGCTCAAAGCTCAGGACCTGGCGGTCTTTAAATTTCTTTAATCCATCCATGTCGATAACGATGATTTTTTTCAGGTCGGGGAGACGACCCCGAATCTCCAGCACCTTGTCAAGTTGCTCTTCATTTTCGACAATAAAGAACCGGGAACCGGAATGATCCAGGATGTAACGGCACTCTTCGGCGCTGCAAGTGGCGTAGATGCCCACGGTGATCCCGCCGGCCGCCATGGTCCCCAGGTCGGCATAGAGCCATTCGGGGCGATTCTCGCCGATGACTGAGACATGTTCCCCAGGGTTCAGGCCTAGTCGGATTAGTCCCAAGGCGGTCTGGCGAACGTTTCGGCCGTAATCCGCCCAGGAAATATCCTGCCAGATTCCGAATTCCTTTTTCCGCAAGGCGGTGCGTGGCCCTAATTCCCGGACCCGGTCATAGAACACGGCCGGAATTGTTTTATCTCTAGTCATAGTCCTGTATTTATATGCGCCATTCGGCCGGCTTGTCAACCCAAAATCCCGACCCATCAGCAGGTTATTCTTGGCTCGCCCGATGTTAATCTTTATTGTTGACTTTGCATTCCTTTTTATGTAATTGTGCCCAAGAAGCTATGTCTATATAGATATAGCACTGGAGAATATGTAAAAATTATGCCTGGTTATTACCTAAGCCCGGCTAATCGGATATCTTTGTTCGACAGCATCTTTATCAGCTATTTCAATTTAGACTATTGAGGTCTGGCATCAGACCCCATGGAAAATACCCATCCAGATCGTGAACACCACATTGTCTCAGGGGGAATAAATGGCTAAATCAACTTTAATGATGAATGGCCGAGAGGTCGGGTTTGAACCCGGCCAGACCATTCTGGACGTGGCCCGGGCCCACGGGGTGGACATACCCAGCCTGTGTTATCTGAAGGATTGTACGCCCACGGGGGCCTGCCGCGTTTGTCTGGTGGAAATAAAGGGAGCGAGAAGTCTGATGGCCGCCTGCGCCATGCCGGCCGCTCCGGGGATGGAGATTCTCACCGAGAGTGAGAAGGTGGTTAAAGCCAGGAAGCTGAATATTGAACTTCTCCTGGCCAGCGGCCGGCACGATTGTGTCACCTGCGAAGCCAACGGCGATTGCACCCTCCAAGACCTGGCTTATCGCTATAAAATCTCCGAACTGCGGTTCGAGAGGCCGGAAAAGTGGTATCCCACCGAAGATTTGAACCCAATGATAATTCGTGATTTCAGCCGGTGTGTCCTGTGCGGCCGCTGCATCCAGGCCTGTAACGAAGTCCAGGTGAACCGGGCTATCAGTTTTGGTTACCGGGGCGCGGCAGCCAAGATCATCACGTCCGGGGACAAGCCTTACCATGAGTCGGATTGTGTCTTCTGCGGTCAGTGTGTCGAAGTTTGCCCGGTTGGGGCGCTGAAGGAAAAGAAAGCGAAAGGCTTAGGCCGTCCGTGGGAGGTCGAAAAAGTTCGCACCACCTGCCCTTATTGCGGGGTGGGGTGCCAGTTATGGCTCCATGTCAAAGACGGGAAAATCATCAAGGTGACTGCAGTTGAGGACGGGGCACCCAACCAGGGCCGACTCTGCGTCAAAGGACGTTTCGGGTATGATTTTATTTACTCCGAAGATCGGCTCAAGACTCCCTTAATTAAAGAAAACGGTGAATTCCGTCCGGCGTCCTGGGACGAGGCCCTGGATCTGGTGGCCGATAAGTTTAAGGGGATTATTGCGGAGCATGGTCCGGACGCTATCGCCGGTTTAAGTTGCGCCCGCAGTATTAACGAAGATTCATATAACATGCAAAAACTATTTCGCGCCGTGATCGGGACTAACAATATCGATCATTGCGCCCGTACCTGACACGCCCCCACAGTCGCTGGTCTGGCGACGTCTTTTGGTTCCGGGGCTATGACTAATTCTTTTGCTGATTTTGCTAAAGCCAAAATGCTTCTGGTCATCGGTTCGAACATGACCGAAGCCCATCCGGTGGCGGCGACATTTTTGAAAAACGCGGTCCTGAAGGGTGGGGAGTTGATCCTGGTGGATCCCCGCCGGACCGATTTGGCCGGTTTTGCATCCATCCATGCGCCCATCAAAGTGGGCAGCGACATCGCGTTTATCAATGGGTTGATGCACGTCTTGATCAAGGAAGACCTTTACGACAAGAAGTATGTTGATAGTTGCTGCACCGGTTTCGAGACCATCAAGGCCAAGGTCATGGAATACCCACCCGAGAGGGCTGCGGAAATCTGCGGTTTGGATGTGGATATGATCTATCAGGTGGCCCGACGTCTGGCCGCGGTTAAACCGGCCATGCTCATGTATACCTTGGGCATCACCGAGCACACCTGTGGAGTGAATAATGTCCTTTCCTGCGCCAACTTACAGATGATGTTGGGTAACGTGGGATTTGAGTGCGGCGGGGTCAATCCTCTCCGGGGTCAGAATAATGTTCAAGGGGCTTGTGATATGGGCGCCCTGCCCAATGTTTATCCGGGGTATCAGAAAGTCGGTGACCCGCAGGCTCAGGCTAAATTTGAGAAGCTCTGGGGGGCCAAATTATCCGACAAACCGGGTCTGGTCATGCCTCATATGATGGACGGCCTGGTCACCGGTAAGATTAAGGCTTTTTACATCTTTGGAGAAAACCTGGCCAATTCCGAGCCGGACATCAAGCACGTGGAGCATTGTCTGGAATCGGCTGAATTCTTGGTCTGTCAGGATATTTTTCCAACCGAGACGACCCGTTTCGCCGACGTCATTTTTCCGGCCGCGGCCTGGAGTGAGAATGACGGCACCTTCACCAATAGCGAACGTCGGGTCAGTCGGGTCCGGACAGTCAGCACCCCGCCGGGCGAAGCAAAGCCCAACTGGTGGATATTTAAAGAGCTGGCCCGTCGGATCGGAGGACAGTCCTGGACATCGAATAGCGCCCAGGAAATATGGGATAACGAGGTGTCGGTCGAGGCTCCTCAACTGTGTGGCGTCAAATATGCCCGGTTGGAGGGAGATGGACTGCAGTGGCCGGTGCCCAGTCTGGATCATCCCGGAACCTGCACCCTTCACAAAGACGGATGTTTTACTTGCGGTCAGGGACGGTTCACTCCGGTGGACTGGACTCCGCCGGCCGAAGTCCCGGACGCCGAGTATCCTTTCACCCTGAGCACGGGACGCCGGTTGTATCATTATCACACCCGAACCCAAACCGGTCGTTGCCAGGGCCTGAACGATTTATTGGGAGAAGAGACGGCGGATATTTCGCCGGCGGATGCAGACAGCTTGGGAATCGAACATGGCGAAATGATTCGGTTGAGATCACGCCGTGGGGAGGTGGCCCTGAAGGCCAAGGTGACCGACCAGGTCCCCCCGGGTATGGTCTGGATGGCCTTCCATTTCCGGGAGGCCTGTGCCAACTGGTTGACCAATCCTGTGTTCGATCCCGTCAGTTGGACAGCCGAGTACAAAGCCTGCGCAGTCCGGATCGAAAAATTGTAAACGTGACCTCCGGGCGGTCGAGTCCCTTGATGGAAAGTACAGGAGACCGGCGTCGGCCCGGAGGTTTTACCCTGACTATTTTTTGACCGGTTACAATTGATTCTTGGCGTGCACTCTTACCCAGGGTCAACAAAGCGCCATTCTGGGTTATTTCTTGATGTAAAAACTAACCGAACAATGCTGATTAAAAATTTTTGAAGGGCTCATCCCGCAGGTGAAGGAGCAGTTTTGCCCCGGTTGGTCGCGGCCGAGGGGTAACTTTTTTCAAGGGAGTTGCCTCAGAGGGTCCGGCTTCGACATTATGGTCATTGGGTTGGCCACCATGTCCTTCCCTGGTTTTGAATTGGGCCAGAATTGCAGCCAGTTCTTCGGCGCTCGAAGCGTTTCGCTGGGTAACCGTGTCTACTTCTATGATAGCTTTATTGATCTGGCTGATGCCCTGGGCCTGTTCAGTCGAGGCGGCGGCGATCTCGCCGATCAACTCCCCCACCTTTTGACTGGTGGTGGCCACATTGTAAAAGTCTTCTTTTGTCTTTGTGACCAGCTCCGTCCCGGTAGCCACCTTCTTCCTGGTATTTTCTATCAGATCAGTCGTGTTTTTGGCGGCTTCCGCGGCCCGCATGGCCAGGCTGCGGACTTCATCAGCCACAACCGCGAATCCAGCCCCGACTTCACCGGCTCGAGCCGCCTCCACCGCGGCATTGAGGGCCAAAAGATTTGTCTGGAAGGCGATTTCATCAATGGTTTTGATAATTTTAGACGTCTCTTCACTGGCCCGGGAAGTCTCATCCATAGACAAACTAAGCTGAGCCATGGAACCATTGGCCATAGCGATAACCTGGTTCACTTCTTTAACCAGTCTATTGGCCTCGGCGGCATTGTCGGCGTTTTGTTTGGTCATGGAAGTCATTTCTTCTAAGGAAGAAGAGGTCTCTTGAATTGCCGCCGCCTGTTCCGAGGCCCCTTCGGCCAGGCTATGGGAAGCCTCGATGTTCCGGGCAAACATGTCGTTGAGGCTGGCCACCATTTTGTCCATGGAGTTAAGCAACCGGCCGGTTTCATCTAGACGCTGACTGGTCACTTTCATGGTCAGGTCTCCTTCGGCCATGCGCAGGGCGACATCAACCGCCTGGTTCAAGGGCCGAGTGATGCTCCGGGTCATGAAGAAGGCCAGAATCACGCCGGCCACCAGAACGGCAGCTAACAGCACCATGGTCAATTGGAGGGCCCTGGTTTCTTCCGCCTTGGCATTGGCGACAAACGCGGCGGCTTTGTTCTGGGCAAAGGTGATAAACTCGTTTAGTACCTTATCTAATCTTTTTTTGATGGCGTTAGACTTGCCGGCAATGACAGCGGCGGCCTTAGCCTTGTCACCGACTCGCATTCGGGCCAGAACCTCATCTCGGACAGGTCGCCATTCGGTAAATATCTCTTGGAACTCTTTGACCTTGGCCTTGTCGCCCAAGAAGCGTTCACCGATTAGACCCAGGTCTTTGACTACGAGTTTTTCATATTGATCCAGTTCTCCGGCTATGGCATCCAGCTCTTCCTTGGTCTGGGCAACAGGGACGTCTCCTAATCGGCTATCTATTCTTAGCAGGTTGGCGTCCATCCGAAGTGCCGCATTGGTTACCGTGAATGGGTGTTTGTATAACTTATCCGTTTGGTCGGAAAGCTTTTTCATTTCTGAAATGGTGAAGAACCCAAAGGCGACCATGGCCAGAATGATGAAGCCAAAACACCCGGTCATCCGGATACTGATTCTCGTATTTCCCAGTTTCATTGTCTGCGCCCTTCCGTTAGAAATTCTTCTCAATTCCTATTGATTAATAGGTGTTGGATACGGCTATTGAGATTTCTTGGATGAACCGGATAGCCGCGAAGTCTCTGCTGCTTTACCATTACCAGGCACTATTAAATTTACAAAATTGATACGATATACAGTTTTAATCTAAGACTTTTGGCCTAAATTAGGCTTAACCAGCTAACAATTTTTGACCATTAGAGTTATAGACTTGTCTCGGCTTTTCCGACGAAGGAGGTACGTCTCCTCCCGGAGCCTGAATAATCTTCAGTGGGTATGGACGCTCTAGGGGTGAGGTACAGGTCTCGAAACCCGGACGATGATCGATGGCCGAGTCTGATTATTATCGATGTAATGAGGATAGTCAATAGGAGGGCAAACCATTTCTCTGGGTAAAATCCTGAGGCTATGGGGTTACATCCCATGCGGGAGGCGCGTTGGTCGGGAAAAACGCTGCTCTGTTTTTCATGGCTGAAATACGCGGGCATTAAGCATCGCACTGACGCCCTCAGTGCCTCCGGGGTAGAAGCCTAGAGCCTTACGCCAGACTTCCTCACTTTCCATGCACAGATAGACCGGGACCTCGGGAGCTAACTGTTTGATCCGGGACGAAGCCGCGGCATACATGTCTATCCGGATAGGTTTGAAGTATCGCATTTACCGTCCAGCCCAATGATGAATTCACCGGTGGTAATCTGGGAGGCTGGCCAACGGGCCTCTATGATCGGTTTCAAGGCGGGCATAAACCGCAGGGTGCCCAGACTGATCCAGGCGATGTCCCGAGGAGCCACATAGTCGAAGATGCGGTCTATGGTCTTTCGGTAGCCCTCCTCCCACCCGGGGGTATGGATCATGGGGTCGAAATGGAACCCGATGCGGTAGCCCCAGTCCCGGCAGCGGCGGGCCGCGGTCAACCTCTGGATAATGCCCGGTGCTCTGGCCTCCTCGGACCGGGTTAATTCCTCAGTATTCAAGGACCAGGAGACCACCACCCGGCCTCCATGATCCAGATTATCCAGGCGATCCACATTAATTGACTTAGTCTTTAGTTCCAGGACGGCCCGCGACCGGCCGGCGAATTGGGGGACCAGCCATTGGGACAGGCCGGTTAATTCTTCTAAGGCCAGGCTGTCGCCAAATTCACCCGTGCCGATCCGGACCAGAGGGCGGGCTGAAGAGGTCCAGGCGTCGATTTCTTCAACTAAGTCATCGAGATTGGCGGCCAGTCTGATGCCGCTAGTTTTGAAGTACTCCTGTAGAATACAGTAGGTGCATTGAATGGGGCAATTCCAAACCAGGTTGACCACATGATAGCCGCAACCGGTGTAGAGGGGCGTGCAGGGGCATTTTTTGATGAAGGCGCCCCGGTTCCGGGCCAGGATCAGCACATCCGGTTGATGATCAAATGACCGGTGGTCGGGGACTTTCTCGACCTCTTCCACCGGCAACAGCGGCAACCGCCGCAATATCCTCCGGGTCAAGGGAGTATCTTGGACACCTTTTTCAACGATGATTCTTTTGGGGCGGTTCCACATGCGGGTCACCCTCGTCCACCCTGATAACTGCCGGGAGACTTTCTAATTCGGCTCATTAATCGGCCGGCGCAGCTTAATGGATGTCTTTAACGGCCAGGTACCAGTCGCTGGATTTGTTCAACAGGTTTTGAATCCGGCCGACCAGGGCATGGGGATCTTGCAGGTATCCATCCAAAAGCATTGATGATTCAAATAATTGCTCGATGGCCGTGGTCAGATATTCATCGTGGGGGTCGGCTTTGTAAATAGACAAAAGATTTCGGACGATTTTGTGGTCCTTGTTCAGTTCGAAGACTTTTTGCGGGACTGAGGCGTCTTTACTGACTATCTGGATAATCTTTTGCATCGATGAGGTCATTTCCCCGGCGGGACTGGATAAGCAACATGGGCTTTCGGAGAGCCGGGCCGAAACCGTGACATCCTTGATCCGGGCGCCCAAAATGTCTTTGACTCGCTCTAAGAATCTGTTGAATTGTTTTTCATCTTCGGGGCTCAACGGGGCAGGCGCGTCCTTGGTCACCGCTGAGGCATATTTTTCCAAGGCCTTGATGTCGGCGTGTTCTACTGGTTTGAGTTCAAAGTCCTTGTAGGCTCTGATGGACTCCATGGCGAATTCGTCCAGAGGGTCAAACAGGTAGAGGACTTCAATATCCTTGGCCTGGAAAATCTCCATATGCGGGTTTAGAGCTATGGCGGCCCGACTCTGGCCATAGAGGTAATGGATCTCTTTTTGTTCGGGTTTGGCCCGGGCGATATACTCATCTAAGGACACCAGGTCTTCCGCCGTGGCGCATTTGGAGGAGTTGAACCGGAGTAATTCGACGAATTTGTCTCGGTTACTGAAATCGCTGTAACCCAGCTTGAACATCTTACCGTGCTGTTTCCAAAATTCAGTATATTTATCGGGTTCATCCTTAGCCGTCTTTTGGAGGTGGGACAGGACTTGTTTGGTCAGGGTGGAAGATACCTTGGCCAGCAAGCGGTTTTCCTGAAGAGTTTCCCGGGATATATTCAGTGGCAGGTCTTCCGAATCAACCACGCCTCGGACAAAGCCCAGGTACTCCGGAATAAGATCACGATTTCCATGTTGAATCAGGACGCGGCGGACATACAGGTCCAACCCCGGTCGTTCTGAGGTGAGCCCGAGGGAATTGTAGTTCAGTTTGGGGATAAACAAAAGGCTGTTAAACTGGACTGGAGCATCTACCGACGAATGCAGGGTGGCCAAAGGCGGTTCGGAATCAAACGTCAGGAATTTATAAAACTCGTTATACTGCTCTTCTTTTATAGAAAACTTCGGCTCACGCCACAGGGCCGCCACGGTATTGACCTGCTCCCCGCCGATGAGGATCGGAAATGAAATAAAATTTGAATGTCTCTTGATAATGCTTTCCAGGCGATGTTTGTCGGCAAACTCTTTGGCTTCGTCTCGGAGATGAATCTCGATCTGGGTGCCGCGTTTTAGGCCCTCCTCCGGTTGGGAGAGCTGATAGGTGCCCAGTCCGTCGGATCTCCATTCCACCGCGGGTTCGTCTTCTTTATAGGATTTACTTTTGATCACGACTTCCTTGGCCACGATAAACACGGAATAAAAGCCGACACCGAATTTTCCGATAATGTTGTCAATGGCCCCTTTGTCCGCCGAGATCTGTTTCAGGAATTCGGCGGAACCAGACTTGGCGATGGTCCCGATATTCTCGACCATCTCATCTTTGGTCAGACCAATGCCGGTGTCGGTGACGGTGACCAGAAGTTTATCCGGATCAAAATCAACGTGGATGTCCAGCGGGAGCGTATCATCAAGGACCGCTGTGCCTCGGCTGACCTCAAAGCGGAGCCTGTCTAAGGCATCAGAAGCATTCGAGACCAGTTCTCGTAAGAATATCTCCTTATGGGTGTAAAGCGAATGAACAAGGATATCAAGTAACTGTTTTACCTCGGCTTTGAACTCATAATTAGCCGTGCTTGTTTTTTCTTCCATTTCTTTATGCCTCCTGACCTGGATGGTTGGTCCGTTAGACGATGTTCATATTGATGTCAGATTAACAGATAACCACAATTTGGTTTCAGTCAAGGGGGGTGTTGTCCGAAATAAAAACTTACGCTCTAACTTCCGTCGCGTAAAGTGGGATGACAGCCCGGCCCGATGGCCAAATAAATATTGACTTGTACCTGGTTAGAGAAGTAGTATGCTATTGATGACCGGCATTACCGGAGATAGGGAGAGTGGGCGTGAACGGTAACGTCCTGGGCGTGTTGACGACTAGAAACGAATGGTATCACCCTAACGGGCGGTTGTTGGAGGCCGCGGCAAAGTTGGGTGTCGAAGCTAGATTGATCCATCCGGCCAACTTACTTCCAGGTCTTGGCTCGGGGCCGACACTGACCGCTCCGGTCAGCGAGATCCAGGTCATCATCCCCAGGATTGGTTCGACTATCGATGAGTCCGAGCTGGCGGTGGTCCACCATTTGGAATTGATGGACATTCCGGCGCTCAATGGGTTCAACTCCATTGTCCTGGCCAGAGATAAGTTCCTGGCTTTGCAACGAGTCGCGGCCAGCGGATTGGCTGTTCCCCAGACTTTGTTGCTGACTGCCCCGGACCAGGCCGGGCGGGCCATGGACCTGCTGAACGGGCCGCCCATCGTGCTCAAGACCAGACGAGGCCGGCAGGGAAGTGGAGTCAGCCTGGCTCATAGCGAAGAGGAGGTGGGGGAATTTCTGACCGAGGCTATCCGTCGGAAAGACGGGATAGTGGCTCAGGAATTCATCGCGGCGGCGGCTGGACGTGATATCAGGGTGGTGGTCGTTGATGGCCGGGCCGTGGCTGCCATGACGCGCCAATCGGACGGAACGGATTTTCGGGCCAATGTGGCCCTGGGTGGTCGGGGAAGTAGCTTGACCATTACGGATGACCTGGCCGGATCGGCCATCAAGGCCGCCGGATCACTGGGCCTGGATGTGGCTGGGGTTGATTTTTTGCCCTCGGCCAAGGGGTTGCTGGTCATAGAGGTCAATTACACCCCCGGATTTAGGGAATTAGAACGCGTCACTGGGATTGATGTAGCCGAAAAACTGATTAACGCGGCCAGGTTGCGGATTGACCGGAGCAGGGCGAGGCATCTTGGACATAGCCGTTATCATGGACCCCTTGTCCTCCATTAAACCGGAGAACGAGACTACATGCTATATTATATATGAACTGGTCAGGCGGGGACATCGGGTGATGACCCTAACTTCGGCGGAAGTAATCAGCCGGAATGGACATCTGGTCGGGAAGGTGCGGGAAATCAAAGGGGCCACCCCGGACCTGGCC
>JADFXK010000370.1 GCA_015233625.1 Deltaproteobacteria bacterium
GGCCGGGGAAACCGTGCTCGTCGAATAACTCCATCTACTGTTGAAAGGACCTGCCGGCTATGAAAATAGACGTCCATGTGCACTCCAAGTTTTCAAAAAGACCATCCCAATGGATTCTCCAGAAATTAGGCTGTCCCGAGAGTTTTACCGAGCCTCTGGCTTTATATCGGGCGGCCAAGAAACGGGGCATGTCGCTGGTGACGGTAACGGATCATAACACCATCAACGGCGGCCTGGAGATTGCCCACCTCGACGATGCCTTTATCAGCGAAGAAGTGACGACCTATTTCCCCCAAGACCGCTGCAAAATTCATGTGCTTGTTTATAATATTAATGAGCAAATCCACGATGATATACAAAAAGTGCGGGAAAATATATTCGACTTGGTCGGCTATCTCTATGAAAATAAGATCGTGCATGCCGTGGCCCATCCATTGTTTGCGGTAAACGAGAAACTGACCATAGACCATGTTGAGGTTCTCTTGTTACTGTTCAAAAACCTGGAGTTGAACGGGGCCCGCGGGGCTTTCCAAAACCAAACAGTCGAATTTATATTATCCCAGCTCACGTCCGGCGATATGGAAAGATTGGCTGACAAGCACAAAATCATGCCACAATTCCCCAGACCATGGGAGAAAAATCTGGTTGGCGGATCTGACGACCACAGCGCCCTAAACATAGCCCGGATGTATACCTCGGTTGAAAACGCCGGCGGGGTCCAAACCTTTCTAGAAGGCATTGAACTCGGCCAATCACGCGTTATGGGACGATCTTCATCACCGCAAGCCTTTGCCCAAAACCTGTACGGAATTGCTTACCAGTTTTACAAAAATAAGCTCAATCTGGATGCTCACGTAAACAAAGATCTGACCATGCGGTTTGTCGATCATTTTCTACACCCGGATCACGCCGAAGAAAACGGTCTGTGGGACAAAATCTACTGCCTCTGGAATCACCGTCGTCGTCCCAAAGAGACTGCGTGTAAACCGGAATCCGTGGAAGGTCTCTTGCGTTATGAAACCCAGAAACTGATCTGGGATGATCCCCAACTGATGGCCATTGCCAAGAATGGGAACTGCACCAGGGAAAACGACGCCCAAAAATGGTTCCAGTTCGTCAATAATGTTTCCGACAAGGTGCTCTATCATTTCGGCAACCATCTTCTTGACCATCTGTCCGGAGCAAACCTGTTCAACGTGTTTCATTCCATCGGCTCCGCCGGCGCGCTCTACACCATGCTGGCTCCATACTTTGTGGCTTTCTCATTGTTCACCAAAGACCGGCAGCTAAGTCGCCAGGCCAGAAGGGTCTTTTCTAAGGACAATACGCCTGAGGCCATAACCAAACCGCCCATCAGGGTGGCTCATTTTACCGACACTTACCACGAAGTAAACGGTGTGGCTCTAACACTCCAACAGACGGTCCGGCAGGCCCTGAATACCGGCAAGGAGCTGACGGTGATCACCTGTGACGGCCAAGACCGGCTCCAGGCCGAAGGAGTTAAAAATTTCAGGCCAGTCGGTGTCTATGCTCTTCCAGAATACCCGGAGCTGAAACTGCAGTTTCCGCCATTCCTGGAGATGTTGAATTTCTGCTACGAAAATGACTTCAGCCATATCCACTCAGCCACCCCGGGGCCGATCGGATTAGCCGCCTATGCCATCGCCCGCATTTTGAAGCTCCCCTTCAGCGGAACCTATCACACCGCCCTGCCACAATATGCCCGATATCTAACCGAAGACGGCGATATAGAGGAGATAGTTTGGAAATTTACATTATGGTACTATGATCAAATGGATTTTATCTACGCCCCGTCCGAGAGCACTGCGGACGAACTGATCCAAAAAGGGATCAGCCGCGATAAGCTCCTGTTCTTTCCTCGCGGGGCGGATACGATCAGATTTAATTCATCCAAGCGGGACCTGGAGTATATGGAAACTCAATATGGGATTACCGCGCCTGTCAAGCTTCTCTACGTCGGACGTATTTCCAAAGAAAAGAACCTGCACCTCCTGGCTGAGGTGTTCAGGTCAATCTGGGCCATGCACCACAACGTGCACCTGGTATTGGTCGGTGATGGACCCTATCTTGATGAATTACAGGCGAAATTGGAGGGTACCCCGTGTACTTTCACAGGCTACCTGGGCGGCGATGAATTGGCCAAGGTTTTTGCTTCTTCCGATCTTTTCGTTTTTCCGAGCACCACGGACACCTTCGGGAATGTGGTGCTGGAGGCGCAGGCTTCCGGACTCCCAGTTATTGTCACCGATGTGGGCGGGCCGCATGAAAATGTCATTTCAGGCAAAACCGGGATCATTATCAAGGGCGACGATGCTGCGAGCTTACGAAGAACCATCCAGTCATTTCTGGCCAACCCGGAACGTCTGCGACAAATGGGATCCGCAGCCCGCCGATATATGGAAGGGCGATCATTTGAACAGGCCTTTGAAGCGACCTGGGAGATGTTTGAAGAGAAAGACGACGTACCGGAATCACCATTGGCTGAAGCGGTCTGAGGCAAGACGGCTGATGATTTCAACCGGGTCGCCGACTCCGGCCTGACATGTTCATTTCCCTGGATTTCGATCCGACCATGGAAAATATTCATCGATGCGGTTAACGAGACACCTCAGGGAGTGGCAAAATGGCGAAAACCTATGTTCTGGATACGAACGTGTTGCTCCATAATCCGGGAGCACTCCTGACCTTCGAAGAAAACGACGTGGTCATTCCTTTCACCGTCATTGA
Source organism: Deltaproteobacteria bacterium (assembly GCA_015233625.1). Taxonomy (GTDB): domain Bacteria; phylum Desulfobacterota; class JADFXK01; order JADFXK01; family JADFXK01; genus JADFXK01. The sequence continues at coordinate 2,749 of JADFXK010000370.1, forward strand.
AGAGATCGATAATCAGAAGAAAAGACAAGACGAGATCGGCAGAAATGCTAGATTAGTCTCGAAAAGGTTGGATGAACTGCGGGCTTTGGGACGACTCTCGTCCGGGGTGAAGCTAAATTCAGGTGGGCTGCTCCGGATCGAGCTCAACCATCAGGATGTCATTGACTTCCCTCCGGGTTTAGATCCCGGCAAACCAGACAACCGCATCTTGGCCATAGCACACAACCTGGGGAAGTTAGATGGAAAATCAGTTATTCTGGTAACCAAGGACCTGAACCTCCGCATCAAAGCGGACCTGATGGGAATCGTAGCCGAAGATTTTTACAATGACCGGATTGATTACCAGCAACTTTATTCCGGAGTAGCCGAACTGAAAATTTCGAGCACGGACCTGGATCAATTCCACCGGGAGGGTAAACTGAAGCTGGACGAACGGCAGACTGGATACCCCAACCAGTTTTACATATTAAAAAGCTCGCACAATCCATCCCAATCGGCCCTGGCCCGATACTCCGATGGAGTCCTGTGTCCTCTCACCCATGGGGAATCGGCCAACTGGGGCGTCCGAGCCCTGAACAAAGAACAAAAATTCGCCTTCGAACTCCTTTTGAACGATCGAATTAAGGTTGTCACCCTGGTTGGCTGCGCGGGAACGGGAAAAACCCTCCTGGCCCTGGCCGTCGGCTTAGAAAGAGTCATCGAACAAAACGCCTTCAGCCGGCTGCTGGTCACCCGGCCGGTGATTCCAATGGGCAGCGACCTGGGCTACCTGCCAGGGACAAAGGAAGAAAAACTTCGCCCCTGGATGCAGCCCATCTATGACAACCTGGAGTTCCTGATGCGGGACTGCCACGATTCCTATGACGTACTTCAAGACCTGAGGGAAAAGGGTACCCTGGAAATGGAGGCCTTGACCTATATTCGAGGCCGGAGTATCCCGCGGCAATTCATCATCTGTGACGAGGCCCAAAACCTCTCTCCGCACATGATCAAGACCCTGGTCACGCGCGTGGGCGAGGGAACTAAAATCGTTTTCACCGGAGATCCCGAACAAATTGATCATCCCTATCTCGACGCCAGCAGTAACGGACTGACCTATCTGATAGAGAAGCTCAAAGGAGAGGAGCTGGCCGGGCATGTCACCCTGGTCAAAGGCGAGCGCTCCAAAGTCGCTGAAATGGGGGCGAAGCTCCTGTGAGGTATCAGCTAACCCGAACTTCTCGAAAAAGAAAAATTGTGACCGTTCGCAGTATAATCATGGTAATCATAGCTCAAACACGGGTTGATTGGCGATGATGCTTGCGGGGGCTCTCACCAGTTTGACTTTTGAACAATGATTTGGCTGATCGAGTTTGATTGCCCTGATTTTTTTGGTTCATCGTGGGGATAAAAATGCCCTGAAGACGACAGCGGAGTGTGGGGCATAACATATCGGGATGTCAAGTATATAATATAACATTATGGAATGTCAAACAGATATGGTTCATCCCGCATCGGTGTATACTATGTGCATACCAAAGAAAAAGGACCTAGTCTCTTCGACTAAGTCCTTGATTTAACTGGTGTGCCCAGGGTGACTCGAACACCCGACCTACGGATTCGTAGAGCGCTGTATTGAACGTCAATTTCTTCATGAGTTATAAGGTGTTGAGTTGAGTTGATGTTTTCAAAGTA
>JADFXK010000371.1:0-3750 GCA_015233625.1 Deltaproteobacteria bacterium
CTCTCGTCCATCAGAGGCAGGCTGACATTGACGTCCAGGATATCCGCTCCCGCCTGGGCCTGGAGTCGGGCCAGTCGCCGGACCTCATCCATCTTTCCGGCCGCCAGTTCCTCTTTCATCAGCTTTTTCCCGGACGGATTGATCCGGTCGCCAATCATGGCCAGGGGCCGGTCCGGTCCCAGAAAGACGGTTTTGGTCCTGGAGGTCAAGGCCGAAACCCGTTTACCTCTGACCTTTACGGCCTCAGCCGTGGCATAGACGTCCTTAATCTTTCTGATAAATGCTGGATTTGTCCCGCAACACCCGCCCAGCGCGGCCGCCCCGGCCTTCAGAAACTCCGGCACAAACGGGACAAATTCCTCCGCGGATAACCGAAACACAGTCCGCCCGTCAATGAGTTCGGGCAACCCGGCGTTGGGTTTGGCCATCAATGGGACACGGGCGTAGGGGTACATGGCTGTCATAGCTTGAAGCATTTCCTCCGGGCCGGAGCTACAATTTACTCCGACCAGGTGTGCGCCCATGGATTGCAGAGTAATCAAGGCGGTTACCGGATCAGTCCCGGTCAGGGTCCGCCCTTTTTGATAAGTCATGGACACGGCTATGGGGATGTTGCCCACTTCTTTGGCTGCGAGCAGGGCGGCTCTGGCTTCCTGAATGTCCACCATGGTTTCGATGACGATGGCCTGGGCCCCGGCCGCCACCTGGGCCCGAATTTGCTCGATATAGACATCCACCGCCTGATCAAAAGACAGCGGCCCCACCGGTTCAAGGAGCATTCCAGTCGGCCCCACATCCCCGGCAACCAGAGCCAGGCCGTTTGCCGCGGCCAGGGCCAGTTTCACCGCCGCCTGGTTAATCTCCACGACCCGGTTCTCCAGGCCATATTCCTTAAGCTTAATTCGGTTGGCCCCGAAAGTGAAGGCATAGACCAGGTCCGACCCAGCCGCCACATACTCGGCATGGACGCTTTTCAGGTCGTCAGGGTGCTCTACCGCCCAGAGTTCCGGAGAAACACCCGACGGCAATCCTCGTTGCTGAAGCAAAGTGCCTGTGGCACCATCGAGTACCAGCGGCCGCCGTTTGATCAGTTGCAGCAAAGAATGCTTTTTCATCTTCCCGTCCAATCAGATATAGAAAAGTTGAACAAAAGATTTATCTTGGGATGTTAGTATGATGGAATTAAGGTATCAAAACCAGGCGCAGCCCGATGTACCGTTTTCCGACGGGCTGTCCACCCCGCTCGGTACAACGCAAATTCCAATCCACGTCACCACTGCTCCCACCACGATGAACATGGCTGGGGCCTCCTTCTTTATTCAGAGGGTTCTTCGGCTGACTGTCTTCATACGCGTCGGCGCTGTAGAAATCTTGACACCATTCCCAGACATTGCCGCTCATGTCATATAGCCCCAGACCGTTGGGTTCCTTTTTCCCTACGGGTTGGGTTAACCCGCGACTATTGCCCAGATACCAGCCAAATCGATCCATCTGGTCGCCCCCGGCATACTTTTCCGCATTGCCGCCACTGCGGCAGGCATACTCCCACTCCGCTTCGGTAGGCAGCCGGTATTTCCGGCCTCCGCTCGATTGGGCATTCAGTTTCCGGACAAACCCTTCGGCTTCGGTCCAGTCCACATTTTCGACCGGATAATTATCGCCTTTCTTAAATTCGGAGGGATTATACCCCATGACTTGTTTCCACTGACCTTGCGTCACTTCGTGCCTGGCTAACCAAAATTCAGTCAGGCAGACCTGATGAGCCGGTTGTTCATCCAAGGCGGCCCAATTAACCGAGCCCATTTGATAACAGCCGGCCGGAATCAAGACAAACTCCAGTCCCAAGACATCCCCCCAGACGTTCCGTCTCCCGTCTTTAACTATAACCGAATCCTCAATCAAAATTGAGACGGTCTTGATGGAAGTCGGCTTAGGATTCGGATCTGTTGCCTCAAAATCAATCCAGGGGCCGTGCAGAGGAACCTCCAGGCATTTCATGGCCTCCTCCGGCAAGCCAGATTTGGTTACTTCTTTCACGGTGCGAATGTGTAAGACAACGGTCGTCCTCGCCTCCAGGACCTTAAAAGTCAGTTTAAAGGTAGTTCGACCCTTTTCAAAGGAACCGGTGATCAGAATGTCGGCCTTCTTCAGGTATCGGGCTTCATCGGAATCGGGACCGGTTCTTTTCCCTTCCCCCTTCCCGACTCCCAGATCCCGACTGGTCACGGTTGTGAAATCGATGCCATAGGTCTTTTTTAGGCCGGCCAGCTCGGCGACTATCCGCTCAGCCAGGAAAGTTGCGAAGGCCTGACAATAAGAACTTACCCTGTCCGCGCCGTCCGGGACAAAGCCTCCGACTGCGATCTTCTTTCCCTTTAGCTTACCGGCGTAGTCCAGCGAGGTGAAAATGTATTCCATTGTTGGCGACACCGCCTCACCCAGCGTCACCGCCTTGTCCGTAGGATGTTCTTCGGCCGGCAGGGGTTGGGGAAGCCAGAGGCCCCAAAACAAACCTATAGCCAATATTATATAATTAATCCTCATAGTAATCCGATACCGAAAGAACAAATTTTTAGAAAAGGTCTAACAATATCATGAGCTAAATGGTGCTGCGCGTATTGGAACCAACTCAGGGTGGCGATTTGTTGACCCTGGAGTGGCGGTCGAAAAAGACCAATTATGCTCATTTGAGGTATAATTACGCCGAATTTCACGTTTAATCAAGAAAATTATTCGCCGCCGAAGAGGTCTCCTGATGTGTATCATCCTGGAAACATGGCATGTTCACCTCTGGACCGGGACCCCAAACCGACCTTTCAAGGGATAGGCCTTACCGGCCAGAGCGTCAAAAGCCCAGGCGGTTAACTGCAACTCTCCGGAAGGTAAATCAGTTAATGAAAACTGACCAGCCCAATACCCCACCCTGTCGCGCCGGAGCGAGGCAACGCTGATCTCACCTGCCCGTTTCTTGAACGGCCCGACAACATAGTCAAAGGCCAGCGGTCGGCCGCCGGGAGTCTGATAGGCCAAGATGACGGCATCGGCTTGTTCGTTCCTGGAAGGCAAAATGGCCCAGCCCACGGCCTGGAATGTCGACCCATCCACTGGCCCGACCAGGCTCAACTCTCCAAAGGTGGCGGCCCCTTCGGCACCGGCTCCGGTCAGAGACTCCAACTCCCTGGTCTCAACCAATGGCACCTCCAACAACCCGGCCTGTTTCAAGGCTAGGGCCATGTCCCGGACAAACTGCCGGTTCGGATAGGCCGTGGTCAAATCACCATGCGGGATGATCTGCATCAAGGCCACGCCGGCCCTAACCCGCAGGAGTTTTGACCGAAATTCAGCCATCATTTTAACCGCCTCTACATTATTGATCAAGTGTAGCAAAACCAGACCAGCCACCAGCATGGTCATTCCGACTCTCATTTTTCCAGCCGAGACCAGGTGCCGGCGTTGCCAGCCTGGAGACATGATGGCCACCAGAAAAACAAGCCCCACAAGCAGATACAAAGAAAAGGAGGTGTATCGGCAGGACAGAGCCTGCTCCGGACCGAATCCAACCCGGCCTAAGGTGATTGCCGCGGCCGAGGCCAGGGCATATCCGGCCAGGGCCAACCAGGGAGCACATCGCCGCCAAAGTGTGCTCTCCTGAGCCGAAATCAATTCATATCCAACCATCCCCACCAAAATCAACAGCAGTCCCCCGATCAAATTCGACACCAGGAATGAATTCCCACTGATGTTGGCCCC
>JADFXK010000371.1:3760-4395 GCA_015233625.1 Deltaproteobacteria bacterium
GGTGCGCCCAAGAAAGCCAGAAAATAGGTGACCGCCTGAACGGGATGGTGCCAGGCTGTGCCCAGGCCGGGATGGTGCCCTAAGTGCTGATATCCCCAAAAATACAAAGTCAGATTGGCGGCCAGACCCATTATATAGACCACCACCCAGATCGCGGTCCGGTTCCGGGGGCCGGTTCCGGTCAGGATCAGCACCGGCAGCATCAATACCCAGCAAACCATCCCGTTGGCATAGGAGTAGGTGGCCACGGTGGCGATGATCAGGCACGCCAGATACTTGACCGCAACCGGCCTAGCGGTGTAGCAGACGACCAGGCCGGCCACCAGACAAACCACCGGGGTCAACATGACCATTTCTATTCCCCACAACCAGTTTTGACTCTGGACGGGTGAAAAGATAAGCAGGTTGGCCAGGCAGGTCAGCCACAGGGCGGTCCGGGTGTTTGTCACCGTAGTTCGGCCCAGACGATAGACTCCCCAAGACACCAGACAGGCCAGGACAAAGGTTAAGATAGTCTCATAGCGCACGTCCCATCGGGTCAGCCGGGCCAGCCCCCAAAAGACCAGGCGGGGAAAGACTATCCGGCTTTCATTGTGCTGGTGCCACAGATCCCATCCGGTAATTTTTCCGGACAT
>JADFXK010000372.1:0-3842 GCA_015233625.1 Deltaproteobacteria bacterium
AAACCCGGTGGAATTCATGGAGGTACTTACCGGAGTATGGAAGGTAGTTATGGCATACTTGATATCGTTGGCAGCCGCCTGATTGTCGGTGCTGATGATCCGCCATTCCGAGGGAAATATCAGAGCGGGACAAGAATTATTGCAATTGGTGTTGTCGTTGGAGTTAAAGGGGTCGCATGTTTCGGCCACAACTCCACGGAGGCTTAACAAACCGGTGGCTCTCCATAGGTTGCCCCAGGTGTAACATTTATCCCCGCCCTCATTGTCCTGGTAACAATTCTTAATGTTTTGTTCCGAGTAATTAGGATTGGTCTTCCCGCCGCTGTCATAGTTCACTTTGGCCTCTAAACAGGCGATGGTGGAAAAAGCCCAGCAAACCTCACACGGCGTCTGATTTTTCGGCGGAGTGACATAGGGTAAGGTATAGGCCGCGTCATATGCCCGAGGGGCCGGCCGGCCTTCCAAATCATAGTTATATCCTGCCTTGGGCACGGAATCGGATAAGTCCCAGGGCAAGGGTTCATCTCCTGATCTCTGGCCGGTGATCGGGTCAACGACATTAGAGGCAGGCCGGTGAACGAGTTTGGGGATTTTCAATTCTTCGGCCAGGCCGACTCCGGAAAAATATGCTAAGAATATGACTATCAAGATAGGCAAACAAAGATTAATCAGGGTGGCTAATGGGCGAAGAACAGATAAAAAATTCCAGCGATTTGGAAGATGGTACTTAAAAAATAAGGGCATCTTTTCCTCCAACAACAATGTTTCTCTTGTCCACCTGCGAGTAGGAGACGCCACAAAGAGCGGAATAAGGAAATTCTCCGTCCAGGCCAAAAATATTAGCAGATTTAGCTAATTTCCGAATTATGTTAATATTTCCCGCTTCGCTCGAAATGACGATGCCCTTTTGCCGTTCCAGGCGCCAGGCAGCACCATCATTCCGGACGAAGGTAAGGAATGCTGATCGTTATGGGACATGGCCAGTTTGGTCATGCAATGCAATGAAACTTACGGGTTAGGAACCGCCAGAGTTGCAGCGGTTCCAGCGGTGGCCTGGACCATGGCCGTGCAGTACTTCGTATCCATGTTGGCCAATTTATCATCGGTCGAATGGTAGTAGGGATTCCATAATTGTTGTGGTGGTGGTCCACCGGCGGAGTCATCCTCAATTATCCAAATCGCCGCGTAACCTTTATCCCAGAAGGAGGATTGATCACTGAATCTGTCGTTATCCGGCACGTGAACGGGCGTGATAGTTGTGGACAGCCCATAGTCTTTGACCACATTAAGGTAGACTTGGGCGAGACTCAGGTCGTTATTGTACAAGGCATTTTTATTGTTCCGGGTTTTGACATTCTGCTTAGACGGGAATGACTTGGTAAAGTTATAAGAGATCATGTCCAAATTTATCACCGCCACGATATTCTGATTGGCCGCTTTGACCTTACCGGCATAATCTTTACTGCCGAAAATGCCATCTTCCTCACCGGTCGAAAAAACGAACCGGATGGTCCGTTGGAAGCTATAACCACTCATGGCCTTGGCGCCGGCCAGCAAGGCCGCACAGCCGCTGGCGTCGTCGTCCGCTCCGGGCGCCCGGCCCTTGGACGGCAAATTATCCAGGTGAGCAACCAGGATGATGATTTCGCCGGGTTTTGTTTTTCCGGTTATTTCCCCAATCACATTACGGTCCTTTAATACCGTCCCATTTTCATCGGTAGCACTCCAGTCATCAAAAGAGGCCGTCAGGTTCATGGCCTTAAGCTGGTCCAGGACGTATTGGCTGGCCAGTTTCAAGTTAGTGGATTCGGTTTGGCGGCTGTCGATAGTGGTTACAGCCCCGTTGACGGTGACTGTGGTTTCGCCGCTCAGGTTGGAGATGTAGCCCTTGACATCGGCTTCCGTTATCTTGCCGATCATTTGTTCGACCTTGGTATTCTTTTCAAATCTAGCGTCTTTTGCGACGTCTTCCGTTTCATTCGGAAAAAGGACCATGGGGGTCTGATTCAATACGTCGATTTCGAAACCAAGATCACCCAGGGTATCGGCCAGGCCGGAGTTATACCGGACTACAATGTTGCGGCCGTCGTCGTACAGAACCTTGGTTATCTTCGCCGCCTGCTGCCGCGCCCCCGGCGTGTCCTCCTGGCCCAGCAGGTAGTTGGTCCCAGGAGTATACTTGTCGATCACCTTATAAGATACACCCGTAAGGTCCAGTAAGGCTTGGGGCGCAATGACGATGACGTAATAGTTTCCGGCGCCGTCTTCCAGGTCGGCGTATACCGGCAGGTTTAAGTCCTGCACCTGCCCCGGTACTTCCACCCGGGCCAGCACCTGGGAGCCCGGGCCGTTGGCTGAGGCGGCAGACAATTTAAACCAGATCTGACCATCGGAAGTGGGCTGGTATTTGAAGACCGCCCAATAGGAACCGGCACTATACACAATGTCCGGGACATATAAGACCATATTTTTGGGGTCAAACGAGGCGGCCTGGCAGGAGTAAGGCGTCGTGTTTGGGGCATAATTAATTAATTTGATCAGAATTTGTCCACTGGAGTCGGCGCTGAGGGCAAAGCCGACCGAATAGGCCTGGCCATTGATCAGGATATAGGGAATTTGCAATTTCTGGTCGGAGGACAAAGTGGCGGAACAGGGGGTGGCATTCCTGGTGGTTGGCTGGTTTTGACGGTCCATCACGGCTGGAGCCTGCGTAACCAACATGAAGGAAATGGCAAAAAGGATTAGAACCAACAACGGGATAGAATAATTCATGATCTTTTTCTTGGACATAATCTACTCCTTTCAAATAGTTAGCTCGGCATGATTGGCTGGTGATCTTCCCCTTCCGGATCAATTGGACTTTGGACAAACGGCTCAGGTGGTCCGCCGAGGAGAGCCCGATAAGGCCTGTCAGTAACCACGGCCAGACGAAAAACGTGACGACGATATTTGCCAAAATCCGGTGGCTGTTAGAAAATGACTTAGTGGGGATGGCACGCGAATGGACCGATTTTAACCAAATGTCAGCGTCCACTAATCACGAATTTGTGTATGCAAGAGAGATGCCAATCGTTCAACCTGGCTAACCAGGCTCAGAGACAGTCAGACAACCAAACGAAATTTCTACAGAATGGCTGATTCCAATAAAGCCCCAAAGGGGCGCACTAGGTTAGCCCTGGGTGAAGCCCTGGGTAATCAGATTACAACTGAAAACCCATAGATTAAAGGGCCGGACCTCTGGCACCCAGGGCGCCGCTTCACTTGCCCTGGGCTAACCTAGTGCGCCCCTTTGGGGCTTTACGCCTTCTTTATTCAACAAGATAATACTTCAACAAAAAATATTTCACGCGTTTGCCCTGCAAAGACGGATAATTTTAGACATAACCCGGATCGGTTGGCGCCAACTGCCAACCGGGTCAAGTGCAGATAGGTCTGATCTTCCCCTGGCTGACTTCCACCAGCAGCCCGTCTTGAACCCGTCCACCGAGCTGGCTATGCGTAACCATCAGGATGGTGATGCCGTTTTCCCGATTAAGCCGCCGGCTCATGTCCCAGACTATATTAGCGCTGGCCGGGTCCAGGGCGGAATAAGGTTCGTCCATCAGCATCACCTTAGGCGACAAGAGCATGGACCGGATGAGGCAAAGCCGCTGTTTCTGGCCGACGGACATCCCGGACGCGAGGTCGTCCAGGCCGATGTCCGATAGATGAAACTCATCCAATAGAGAACGCAAACGCTCGTCCGCCGGCCGAAGCAAATCGGCATTGATCTTGAAACTGAAAGGAAGTAGCAGATTGTCCCTGACCGAGCCGGACCCGACCACCGGGGTTTGCTGGATATA